>DUZD01000244.1 GCA_013349695.1 Rhodospirillaceae bacterium | reverse complement strand
GGCTTGACAAAGGCCACGTATTCAAGCCCCAACGACACCAAGTCATGGCGGGATATCCGCTGGAAGCGCTTGCCAGGGGTGGGATTGTCCGAACTGTTGTGGTCGTGTCTCATGTCCTAACTCCTTTGAAGCGCCGTCACGCAGTTGAAGGGCGCTTCGCTGAATACCCTACAAACCGATGTCGGCGATTATTCATTGGATTCGACATCAATGGTTTTCCGGTCCTTGCCCATTCTGCCGGTTGCGGATCTCCCCTTTTGGATCTTGATGGTGCGAACCTCGGGCTCGCGAATCTGCTGCTCCAGGCCGATGTGCAATAAGCCGCTGTCCAGGGACGCGCCCTTGATTTCGATTCCTTCAGCCAGCACGAAGCTGCGTCGAAACTGCCGGGCGGCGATACCGCGGTGCAGATAAACCCGACTTCCATCGGCCTCATTTTGGTGGCCGCGAATGACCAGCTGATTTTCCTCCACGGTTACCGTCAGGTCGTCCATGGCGAACCCCGCCACGGCCAGTGTGATGCGCAAACCGTTGTCGCCGATTTGTTCGATGTTGTAAGGCGGATAGCCTTCGGCGGAGGCCTTGGAAACACGATCCAGGATACGCTCGAAATGATCGAAGCCAACAAGCAGCGGATTGTTGAATTCGGAAATGCGCGACATGGAACCGACTCCTCCTCCTCGGTTGAGCGAGCAAGGGGTGAAAATGGGCCCTGTTCATCGAGGCGCCCATCCGGCGGGGGCGATCCAGAACCGCCAGCGTTCATCTTTTATTTGTGCGCGGCCAACGGCGGTGTCAAGGGTATGGTGGCGCCGCCGGCTTTGCAACCGCCGCCGCCGGACGACCGTCCCTTGCGCGTATTTTTCGGAATCGTCCGCCTCCTACTCCTATAAGCACGGCGGCTTGCGCATGAGGTAGACCAGCGGCACGCAAACCAAAATGACAATTGTCAGCATCCTGAAATCAAAAATGCAAATAAGGGGTCTTGAATGTTGAATTTTAGCCGCGAGCCGTCAGCTGAGACACGGCGCCGGAATATTCGATGTGTAAAGGCTAGGCAAGGGCCGTGCCATGGGGGAAGCATCGAGGGCAGTAGATGGAAATTCAACATTCAAGACTTAACATCCCGCTGGAATTTTCAAACTGTTTAGCTGTCATGGCTCGATCCTATAGGGGCGGTCCGTCTTGAGCATTTTGAAGATGACCCGGCAGAGATGCCGCCGCAGAATCTAGGGACAGTATTTAATTTCTTATGCGGAAAACTATATACTGTCCCTAGAATTCCCTGTCCCTAGAATTCCCTGTCCAGCCACACCCCCGTCGGGGTGAGACTATCCGCTGCCCGCCACGCCCGCCATCCGCGAATGAAAAAAATGCCGCGCCGCCGGCCATGGATATGTGGATAACTCGCAAGAGCGAGTTCCCCACATCCCCACGGCACAACAACAGCGACAGCCTCTCTCATCGGAATTCGATGGTAGACCCTTATTCCTGCGCTCCGCGTCCGGTTTTGGGAAACGCCGGTTGGCTGGTCTTCGGTGTTGATGACGGGCGGGGTATCTCCGTGATCTCCCTGCTTGCTCTTTGCGCTCTGTGTTCAAATTGACCTTTTTCTTCCGGCACGGCTTCGGCGGGGCAGACGTTGTTTTTCAAC
>DUZD01000245.1 GCA_013349695.1 Rhodospirillaceae bacterium | reverse complement strand
TGGCGGGTCCGCCATCTGGCATGAGTTTGCCCGGTGTTTTGCCGATGTTACGCGGTATACCTGTAAGTCATTGAAAATATTGGTGGGCGCGGCTGGGATTGAACCAGCGACCCCCGCCGTGTGAAGACGGTGCTCTCCCGCTGAGCTACGCGCCCAATCCTTCGAAAAACGCGATCATATAAGGCGGCCATTCCCGGCCTGTCAAGAAAGCGCCAGCAAGGCCGGCGGCAATTCGTCGAAGCTGCCGATGACGGCGTCGGCGCCGAGCTCCGCCGCCGGAACGCGGGAATAGCCAAAGGTGACGAGGATCACCGGCATGCCGGCGCCACGGGCGGCGGCGACGTCATTGGCGTTGTCGCCGACCATCGCCGTCATCGTAGCCGCCACGCCAAGGCGCCCCAGCGCCGCCAAAAGGTGGCGGGGATCGGGTTTGCACACGCCGGCAAGCGCATCGCCCCCGATCACCGTCTGGAAATAGTCCGCCAGTCCCATACAGGCGAGGGTTCGAATGGTCGCCGTTTGCGGTTTGTTGGTGCAGACGGCGAGCGCGTAACCCTCGCCCCCGAGCCGCGCCAGGGTCTCGGCCGCGCCGGGGAAAGGACGGGTGAGAACGGCGTCGTTCATTTCGTAATCCTCCAGGAAAGCGTCGGTCATGGCCGCCAACTCCGTTGGCGCGATCTCCCCGCCGGTGGCGGCGAAGGCACGTTCCACCAGCTTCATCGCCCCGTCGCCGAACATCGGCTGGACCTGCTCGATGGTCAAGGCGGGGCGCCGCCGCCCGGCAAGCAGCCGGTTGAGGGCGGCGTGCAAATCCGGGGCGCTGTCGATAAGCGTCCCGTCGAGGTCGAAAACAACCGCCTTGAGAGAACCTGGGGGCATGGCAAGCTCACGTCGCGAGCGTGACATCAGCCTGACGGAAGCGCATCGGTGATTTCATTTTTTATATGAGCCAATTGCAAAACTGCGGAATGTTGATTTTTCCGCTTTTGCGGCCTACTTCCGAGGCATCCGCGGTCACTTTCCGATATAATCGGTTTGCGCGACCACAACCGGGAAGAACCGCGGACGATGCCTCTCCACGAGACGTTATCAGGTTACTGGCAAACCATTCAATGCCGACTTTTCCCTTAGCTCGGGTTGGCGCGGGTGGAGACGTTCGCGCGGCTGGGAGCGGCCGGGGGCGGTTCCGAGCGAGGCGACGTTTTCGCGGGCCTTTGCCGAGTTCGCCAAGAGCGCGCCGCCGAGCCGCCTGCCCGCGATGCTGGCCGACCTGCCCCGCTACCGCGCCGTCGGCGCCAAGCGCGACACCAAGGACCATAAGACGAATTGGACCGGCTATAAGCTACACTTGGACGTGGCCGACGGCGGCATTCCGATCGGTTGCCTGCCCGCCTCGGCGTCCCCGCGCGACAGCCAGGCGGCGATCCCCTTGGCGAACATGGCGGCGGCGAAAGCGCGCCGGTTACAGGCTGGCCGAGGACATCCGCTACAACGAACGGAGCACCGTCGAGCGGGTCGGTTGCCAACCATTTGGCAGGGGCCAAAATGGACGGCTCAAGGATGACTTCGGCGGCAAGTTCGTCCGCGTGCGCGGCCCCGACAAGATCATGTGCCACCTGATGTTCGGCATTCTGGCGCCCGCCGTCGAGCAGTCGATGCGCCAGCTCATTTAGGCTCCGATACGGCTTCCTCGGCGTTAATCGACCTCTCCCCGCAA
>DUZD01000124.1 GCA_013349695.1 Rhodospirillaceae bacterium | reverse complement strand
GTCCGCCGCCGGTAGCGCCGAGGCAACTTGCTTCGGCTTGCGAGATCGAGGCGATAAAGGCATCATGGTTGCAGCGGACAAGCGTTTGCACCGCGGGGGAGCAATGCCGGCAAGACTGACGTACCTTTTCGCCGCCATTGTCCTGATCGGGGCGTTCATTCAACCGGCTATCGGGCATGCCCCCACATCTAGGCACACCGGAACCAACGGGATAAGCCTTTCCCGTGAATATCCGGATTGCGGGAAGCCCGTGGAACCGGATTGGAGGGCCTGTCCATATTGCGGCAATGCCGTTGATGGCGGTGGCGCTCAAGGCGGACCGACGATTGAAGTCGGCGACGACAGCGTCGTCAAGGAGAGCCGCCGGCGCCAAGGAAAGAAGGGAGAAAGCAAAGGCTAATGAAAAACAGCGGGCAGAGAGAAGAGGAAGCGGCGCGGCGGAAGGTCGAGGAGGACGCCACGAGTCCTGGCCGGGTGTTCCGCGACGCGGCCTTCGCGCCGGAGATGGTGGTGATCCCCGCCGGTGAGTTCCTGATGGGCTCGCCGGAGGACGAGGAAGACCGAGGTGAAGATGAGGGTCCCCAGCACCGGGTTGTGATCCCAGCGCCGTTTGCCCTGGGCAAATACGCGGTAACATTCGAAGAGTTCGACCACTTCGTTCGCGAAAACGGCCACGACCACCGTCCCCGCGACATGGACTGGGGCCGTGGCGACCGTCCCGTCATCGACGTGAGCTGGGATGACGCTGTTGCCTATTGCCGCTGGCTTAGCAAGGAGACGGGGCACGATTATCGGCTGCCGACGGAAGCGGAATGGGAATACACCTGCCGCGCCGGAACGACGACGCCGTTCCATTTCGGCGAGACGATCGGTACCGATCAGGCGAACTATGATGGGGACTACACATATGGCGGCGGAGGCAAGGGGGTTTACCGGAAGAAGACGGTTCCGGTGGGGAATTTCCCGGCCAATGCCTTCGGCCTTCATGACATGCACGGCAATGTCTGGGAGTGGGTGGAGGACTGCTGGCATGACAGCTATCGTGGCGCTCCGAGTGGAGGCGATGCTTGGACAACCGGAGGTAATTGTCGCCTGCGCGTTCTTCGCGGCGGTTCCTGGAACCACTTTCCGGGGTACCTGCGCTCCGCCTTCCGCGCCTGGAACACCTCCGTCAACCGGTTCATCACCTTCGGATTCCGCGTTGCCCGGACGCTTTAGCGAAGCTAAAGCTTACATAATGCATCCTTACCTCTTCACCTTTGGGGGTGTCCAGAGGGGGTTTCCCCCCTCTGGCCGCGGAGCGGCCGGGTCGGTTTTTTTGCTGGCCCTTTCATAGGCCGCCAGACGGCGCGGCTATCCATTAGGCCGGCAATCTGAATTGAGATGGTCGGCTTACGGCCACAAAGCGGAACTTAAACGCCGCAACCTGAAATCGCCGGTGATGTAGACGAAGCAGGGTGGGGCCATTTTTGCCCAGAATATCACCCACAGGCCATTTCCCCGGCTCGTATAAGCGTGTTGGGGTGAAATAGCGGCTGCCCTCCACGAGGGGCCGAAATCGCACTCTTTAGTTACCCCAGACGTTACCCAGGCACTAATAATGGCCTAGTTGGTCTGCGCTAAATATCATCTAAGCACTTGTTTTTAAATGGTGCCGGATGGAGGATTCGAACCCCCGACCTGCTGATTACAAATCAGCCGCTCTGCCAGCTGAGCTAATCCGGCATGGGAATGACTTGTCACCGGCATG
>DUZD01000102.1 GCA_013349695.1 Rhodospirillaceae bacterium | reverse complement strand
GACCACTGCTGCTTCGCATGGAACCAGCTCACCGAACAACCGTGGAAGATCATGTCAATCGGACTCCGGGACTGGGTGCATCAATGATTCCTTTTGCAGGTTGGTATTAGTCATTTTGTCCCGATCCTAGAGGAACTCAAGGTCGAAGCCGCGCTTGGCGCGGTGCCGCGAAGCGGTAGCCTTGACGTCCCCTGGGATCGGGGCCACTCCTACGGCAAGAAATGAATGGCCGATCATAACGCTGTCCGCAAAGGTCAAAACCGGTGGAATTCCACTTATCAACCTGTGCGCCAAGAGGGCGCGTATCTCTAGTTGACCGCCACCGCGCCGATGTCGGCGCACCACCGGCAGGGGCGATTGACGCCACAGCCATTGCGCCGCAAGCCGGGCAACACCGCATGAAAGAATATGCGGACACTATACGTATTAACATTCCTATATTTTAGAAACCAGCTTAATACCCGCACACTATACGTTTGCCCACATATTAAGTGTGGTGACTCATATATTTAGGAATATTTATGCGTATGATGTCCTCTTCCTTATCCGTGTTCATCGGTGTGCATCCGTGGTTGATTCCCACCCCCGTCATGTCTGTGCGGCAAGACCGCCAAATTCAAGCCACCGATGAACACGGATGAACACGGATCGGGGAGTTAGGAAATTAAATGCGTATTGTGTCCCCCGACTGGATACAAGACACGGATAAACACGGATCGCGATTGGGAATTCATAATTCAAGTCCTGACCCCTTTTCTCACTGACTCCTTCCATTCAGTTAGATTACCGAGACATCTCGGACGCACGCCTCTGGACACCCCCAAAGTGGTAAAGGGGTAAAGACTCAAGAAATAAGCTTTAGCTTCGCTAAAGCGTCCGGGCAACGCGGAATCCGAAGATGATGAGCCGGAAGTCAATGGAGTACCAGAAGCGGTAGGCGGAGCGCAGGAAGCTCGGATTGGTGAAACAGGAACCGCCGCGAAGAACGCGGACGCGAGAGGATTCCAAATCCCCAACCATAGCCGGATAAACGTCAATATACTTTTCGTATGCATCGTTCTCGTAACGATCCGCGCACCATTCCCAGACGTTCCCGTGCATCTCGTGCAGGCCAAACGCATTCGCCGGAAACCGTCCCACCTTCATCGTCTTCCCACGATATACACCCTCCCGGCCATTCCCATAAGTGCAGTTCCCATCATAGTTTGCCTGATCGGTACTGATCGTCTCGCCGAAATGGAACGGGGTTGTCGTTCCGGCACGGCAGGAGTATTCCCATTCCGCTTCCGTCGGCAGCCGATAATCGTGCCCCGTCTCCTCGCTTAGCCAACGGCAATAGGCAACAGCTTCATCCCAGCTCACGTCGACCACAGGCCGCCGGCCGCGGCCCCAACCATAGTCACCAGGTTCGTGGTCATGGCCGCTTTCGCGAACGAAGTGGTCGAACTCTTCGAACGTCACCGCGTATTTGCCCAGGGCAAACGGCGCCGGGATCACGACCCGGTGCTGGGGACCCTCATCTTCACCTCGGTATTTCTCGTCCTCCGGCGAGCCCATCAGGAACTCGCCGGCGGGGATCACCACCATCTCCGGCGCGAAGGCCGCGTCGCGGAACACCCGGCCAGGACTCGTGGCGTCCTCCCCGGCCTTCCGCCGCGCCGCTTTCTCCTCTCTCTGCTCACTGTTGTTCATTAGCCTTCGCTTTCTCCCGTCTTTCCTTGGCAATGATCATGATGGCATGCAAGCCTGATCCTTCGGTAAAGGTCAACCGAGTACATCCTCCCGCCTTCCAGCCCAGGATAGGT
>DUZD01000159.1 GCA_013349695.1 Rhodospirillaceae bacterium | reverse complement strand
TCATAGAGGTGCTGGTCGGTAACCACCAGCTGCAGCTCCAGCCCGGGGTGAGCGGTGATGGCCTCCATGGTCGGCGCCAGCGCGCCGAAGCCGCCGCGCTTGCCGTTCCAGACGCAGATTCTGCGCCTCACGATTGCTGCCGGTCCTTGATGTCCCCCCACCAGCCGAAGGAGGGTTGGATGACGTCGGGATCGACGCCCTCGCGGTTATTTTTGATGCTTCCCAGCATCTCCTTGACCAGAACCTCGGACAGCAGGCTGGGTTGCAGGCCAAGCTCCACCAGCTTGGAATGCTGGGGGTTGTAGTAGTGCTCCTCGGCCTCCAGCCGGGGGTTTTCGACGTGGTTGATTTCGACGTTATGGCCCACCTCGCGGCCCGCCCGCTGCACGGTCTGGGCAAGTTCGTTGATCGAAAAGGTTTCGGTGAACTGGTTGAAGATGCGGCATTCGCCCTTGGCCGCCGGGTTTCCGACGGCCAGGTCGACGCACTGGATGGTGTCGCGAATATTGAGAAAGCCGCGCGTCTGACCGCCCTTGCCATAGACCGTCAGCGGCACGCCGCAGACCGCCTGGACACAGAAACGATTGAGCACGGTGCCAAAGACGTGGTCGTAGTGGAAGCTGGTATTCAGCTCCTCGTGCAGCAAGGTCTCCGGCGTGTCGATGCCGTAGACCACGCCCTGGTTGAGGTCGGTGGCGCGCAATCCCCAGATCCGACAAGCGAATATCAAGTTGTTTGAATCATGCACTTTCGAGAGGTGATAGAAGCTACCGGGCAGTTTGGGAAATGGCAGCGTGTCCGTACGACCGTTGTGTTCGATCGTGATGTAGCCCTCTTCGATGTCGATGTTCGGCGTGCCGTATTCGCCCATCGTGCCCAATTTGACGAGGTGGGCGTCAGGCGAATACTTGCGTACGGCAAAGAGCAGGTTGAGGCTGCCGATGACGTTGTTGTGCTGGCTGAAAACCGCCTGTTCGCGGCCCTGCATGGAATAGGGCGCCGAGGGCTGCTCGGCGTAGTGGACGATGGCATCGGGCTGAAACTTGGCCAGCGTCTCGTAGATGAAACGGTGGTTGGTGAGATCGCCCACCCTGAGCGCCATGTCGCGGCCCGTGACTTCCCGCCATAGCGCCACCCGGCGGTGCAGCGTGGGGATCGCCACCAGCGGCTCGATGCCGTCCTCCAGCTCGATCCGGCGCTTGACGAAATTGTCGACCACCATGACCTCGTCGCCGCGCTGGGAAAAGTGCATCGCCGTGGGCCAACCCAGATAGCCGTCGGCACCGAGGATAAGTACTCTCATGGACCTCTCACGGAATGTTCACAGGCTGCTCTGGGAATTCCCCGGCGGCCGTGCCGCAAACCCCTAGTCTTGGCCGCCCCGGGTGTCAAGCGGGCCTTGGCCGGGAAGGCGCGATTCCACCCCCAGGCTGCCCCGTGCTACGCTGCCTGGCCCCAGGAGCAACGGACCCCGAAAAACATGTGCGGTTTTGCCGGCTATCTCGATCCCCGGCTGGAGGATGGCGAGGACGCCATGCGCGCCCGGGCCGCCGCCATGGCCGAGTGCCTGCGCCACCGCGGCCCCGACGACAGCGGCAGCTGGGCCGACCCGGCCGCCGGCCTGGCGCTAGGCTTCCGCCGGCTCTCCATCATCGACCTCTCGGCCGCCGGCCACCAGCCCATGGTCTCGGCCGACGGGCGCTACGTCATGGTCTACAATGGCGAGGTCTACAATTTCGCCGCGCTGCGCCGCGAGCTGGAAGCCCTGGGCCGGCGGTTCCGCGGCAATTCCGATTCCGAGGTGGTGCTCGAGGCCATTGCCCAGTGGGGCCTGGAGCCGGCGCTCGAGCGCTTTGTCGGCATGTTCGCCCTGGCGCTGTGGGAC
>DUZD01000213.1 GCA_013349695.1 Rhodospirillaceae bacterium | reverse complement strand
GTGCTGTTCTTCTCCTCCACCGGGATGGTTTACAAGTTGAAGGTCTTCAGGCTGCCGGAAGGCTCGCCGCAGGCACGCGGCAAGGCGATGATCAATCTGTTGCCCCTCGACATGGGCGAAACCATCACCACCCTCATGCCGCTGCCCGAGGACGAGGAGAGCTGGGGCGATCTTTTCGTCATGTTCGCCACCGCCTCGGGCGCCGCCAGGCGGAACCGCCTCAGTGATTTCACCAACGTCATGGCCAACGGCAAGATCGCCATGAAATTGAAAGAAAACGACCGTTTGGTCCGTGTCCGCACGTGCACCTTGGACGACGACGTGCTGCTGACGACGCGCAAAGGCAAGTGTGTCCGTTTCCCGCTCACCGACGTTCGCCTGTTCGTCGGCCGCGCCTCGGTCGGTGTGCGCGGAATCAGATTGCAAAGCGGCGACGAGGTCATTGGCATGTCGGCGCTCAAACATGTCGACGCCGAGGTAGCCGAGCGCGAGGCTTACTTGCAGTCGGTCGGCGCCAGGCGGCGGCTGGCCGGCAGCGACTACACCGACAAGGCCAAGGACAAGGCCCGTGACGAAAGACTGGCGGCGCGACTCGACGAACCGGCGTTTGTCGGCATGACCGCCGAGGAGGAATTCATTCTTACCGTCTCCGAGGACGGTTTCGGCAAGCGTTCATCGGCCTATGAATACCGGGTTTCCAGACGCGGCGGCAAGGGCATCGCCAGCATGGATATCAAGCGTGGCGACGACGCCACCGGCACTGTTGTCGTCTCGTTTCCGGTCATCGACACCGACCAGCTGGTCATGGTTTCCGACAGCGGCCAGCTCATCCGCGTGCCCGTCAAGGACATCAGCTTCAAGGGCCGCACGACCAAGGGGGTGACCTTATTCAAGATGGCCAGCGGCGAGCACGTGGTTTCGGTGACCCGCATCAGGGACGTGGATGACGGGACCGAAGCCGAGGGCGACGCCGGGACCGAAGCCGAGGGCGACGGCCAGCCAGCAACGAGTGCCGGCGGCGGGGAAGAAGGTTGACGATGACCGCGCCGCGTGCCGGAGTCTACCCGGGCACCTTCGATCCCATCACCAATGGTCATCTCGACATCATCACGCGGGCGACCAGGGTGGTCGACCGTCTGGTCATCGCCGTCGCCGTCAACGCCGGCAAGGAGCCCTTGTTCTCCCTGCAAGAGCGGCTGGCCATGGTCGGTGACGAAATCTCCGCTCTCGGCGATGGCGGCGGCGCCGAAATCGAAGTCACCTCTTTCGGCATGCTGCTCGTCGACTTCGTCGGCCATGTCGGCGCCTCGGTGATCGTCCGCGGGTTGCGCGCCGTCTCCGACTTCGAATACGAATTCCAGATGGCCGGCATGAACGCCCGCCTGAACCCGGATGTGGAGACGGTCTTTCTCATGGCCTCGGACCGTCACCAGTTCATTTCGTCGCGTTTCGTCAAGGAGATCGCGGCCCTGGGCGGCGATGTCGGCGCCTTCGTTTCGGAGCCCGTCCGGGGCCGTCTGGAGGGCCGTTTTGGCGGCCTGAAAGCGGCCTCGGAAGGGGATTGACCGGCCCCGGCGGCGACCCTATTTTCCAGGGCCACGATTCAAGGGTTTGTTTAAGGGCGCTTAGCTCAGGTGGTAGAGCATCTGACTTTTAATCAGAGGGTCACAGGTTCGAATCCTGTAGCGCCTACCATTAAAAACAAGGGGTTAGCTGGAAATAGCTGGCCCCTTGATTTTTCACAGGTATCACGCAGGTATCACCAAGCCGACATAGCCAGCAACATTCCGAAGCCTTAAGAAAGGTGGATGAGATTCCCTTCCGCTAGCAATCTACGAAAGCGTTCGACGCTATCGCCGATGCCCTATCCAACGGGGGTGAAGTCAACTTGGTTGGTTTCGGCAGTTTTAAGGTCGCCAAC
>DUZD01000123.1 GCA_013349695.1 Rhodospirillaceae bacterium | reverse complement strand
ACGGCGTTGCGCGGCGCTTGTGATGGATTGACATCACGGCGCGCCACGCGCCTAGCCGGGAAACTCGGAAGCCCGTCGTATGGGGTCAGGAATCCCGCCGGGGTGTACTAGAGAGTTATGCTGAGCGAGGTGCCAAGGACGTTGTGGTTTCCGCTGATCACCTTGGCGTTGGTTTCATAAATGTGAATGGCCTTGGCCACCAACCCGGCGAATCCCCGCGACCTTGTGACCACGCCCCGCTGGCCGGGGTCCCCGGCGTTTTCCTGAAACGCGATCATCGCCGCAAAATCCCGACTGGGGGTATTAAAGCCGCCACCACCCTGGCCGCCCGGGTGCTGGTTGCCCTCGTTGGAATGTCTGTGGGCGAAATCATGGGAGAGGAACGAGGCATCGTTGAAGGAAGCGCCCACGCCGGGGTTCGTCTCCTCCACGGCCGTCGGGTCGACAACGGCCACGTTGCGCGCACCAGCGGCCAAGCGTCCGCCCGCTACAGCCGTTGCCGTTGTTAGCGCTGTTTTAACGACCTGAGTCATCTTTGCCCCAAACCAAAGGCCTAATGAAAGAAACGAGCGCAGACTCATCGACAATGTAAACCACTACTTTGCTAATATACACCTTTTGAGAGTCAAACTCAATATGCTTGAGAGTCAAACTCAATATGCCAGGCTTCGGGACACTCCCTAAAAACGAGGTGGATTTTGGGGGAGGCCCTTGAAACGATTCGGGAATTCACCTTGCGGAAGTGAAACGTCCAATTTTGGGGAGACTTTCCGCCGGCTCGGGAAAACCGGCGCGGCGGTTCGTCTCGGAGGCGCTCTACGGCATCATGGCGCGCCAGAGTGTGCGGCTGACCGAGATTGGGCGGGCGCTCGAGGAAACGATCCCGCTGAACAAGACGGAGACACGACTGTCGCGAAACCTGGGCCGGCCCGAGCCGCGGCGGCGCCTTGAGGCGGCGGTTCTCGGCGACGGATGGCGACGGATCGGCAAGCGGACGCTTCCCGTCCTCACATTTCCGACATCTCCAAGCCCTAAGCCAAGAAGATGGAATGCCTGGCTCGCGTTGGCGACGGCGGCACCGGCGAGATCGCCAACGGCTACTGACCGTGCCAGGTGATCGGGGTGGAGAACGAGGGCAACGAGATCACGCCGCTCTATGACGTGCTCTATTCCCAAGGGGCGGCCGACTTCGTCAGCGAGAACGAGGAGATCAAGACCGCGATCACCAAGGTGTCGGCGGCCCGCGGCGGGCGGGGCGTGTGGGTGATCGACCAGGGCGGCGACCGGGGTGAACTGTATTCGCCGCTGCTGGCCAAGGAGCGCCCCTTCATCGTCCGGCAAAAAGGCGACCGCCACATCCTCTGCCGCGCCAGCCAAGCGGAGACGGCCGTCCTTGCCGCCAATTGTCCCATGGTTTACGCCACCCACATCGTGCGCGAGGAGCCAGGGTAAGGAAGTTCCCCGCCGCCTGGACCACGGCTTCCAGCCGGTGCGGCTGCCCGATTATCCGGATATTCCGCTGTGGCTCGTCGTGGTGCGCGGCTTGGCGGCGGCGCCAACGATGTTGCTGACCACCCTGCCGATGCGCAAGAAGCGTTCACTGCCGTAGTGCTGGCGACCAAGGTCAAGCTCCAAATCCTCGCCACCCACCTGCTTAGGGCGGCCAAGAGGCTGTTTGGCATCCCAGACTTCCGATACTACGCCCTCGCCGAGGGCATTGCCGAGGTCTGCACCACAGGAGCCCCCGGCGATCACCAGCCAGCACCGCCGATCCACCCCAGCTCAGCCTCGCTCTGCAGTAGATTTTTTTGGGGATTCTCCTGGCAACTTGCCGGTTGACAACGCAACCGGTTTATGTGATTACATAAAGAGTAAGTAAGTGTATTTTACATACATGTTCAAGAGAACTTCGTGTGAGAGGGCTCGCTGTGAGCTCGGT
>DUZD01000202.1 GCA_013349695.1 Rhodospirillaceae bacterium | reverse complement strand
CCAGGGGAAGTCAAGGCTGCCGCTTCGCGGCACCGCGCCAAGCGCGGCTTCGGCCTTGAGTTCCCCTGGGATTGGGGCAAAATGACTAGCAAGAGATGAATGGCGGAAAGTGGCGGAATCGCGGGCTCCGCAAATCCAGGTGAATTCCGCTCGAAACGTCGAGGAGCCAAAAAAAGACCCGCTTGACGCGGGTCTTGCCTGGAAAACTTGGGGCCTGTTTTAAATGCAAATGCGTCGTCGCCAATCAGTCCATCGGCTCGGTACTAGGCCGCTTTCTTTTCAAGAGCTTTTTTGATGCGCCGCTTGAGGCGGAGCGCTTCCGTTGTCAGCTTGCCTTTGCGAGCGCCAAGAAGATAGGCGTCGAGCCCACCCTTGGATTCGATGCTGCGTAAAGCATGCGTGCTAATCCTCAATCGCACGGTCTTGCCCAAGGCATCGCTAAGAATCGAAACCACCTGCAGATTGGGAAGGAACCGCCGGCGCGTTTTGTTGTGAGCGTGGCTGACGTTGTTACCGGCTTGAACGCCCTTGCCGGTAATGCCGCACCGTCTTGCCATCGGAACTGTCCTTTCCACGAACGAATGGGGCCGCGCAATCAAGCCCCGGGACGGCGGGTTGTAAGGGACGGAACCCCTTCAGTCAAGGTGAAAGGGCGCGTCGAACATCGCCGGCGCGCCCCATTCACGGCTAGATTCAATGCTGTTCAGGCAGCCTTATTGGCGGCCGATCCGATCCGTTTCCTAGCTTTTTTGGCGAAGGAAACCACCGGACCCGCTTTGATTTCGATCTTGCGCGGCTTCAATTCCTCGGGAATCTGGCGTTCTAGATCGATGTGCAGGATGCCGTTTTCAAGGCTGGCGGCAAGCACGTTGATGTGGTCCGCGAGACCAAAGCCAAGACGGAATGAACGACCGGCGATGCCGTGATGAATGTAAGTTCTTTCGTCGTTGGCGCCCGTCACCTTGCCGGTGATGGCGAGGCTGTTGTCCTTGACGGTCACATCGAGATCGTCCTCGCGGAATCCCGCCACCGCGACGGTAATCCGGTAAGTATTTTCGCCGACGGTTTCGATGTTGTACGGCGGATAGGTTTGCGCCGTCTCGGCGTGCGCCGAGGCGGCGTCCAAAAGGCGCTGCATCCGGTCGAAACCAATGGAATAACGGAACAGGGGAGAGAAATCATAAGCACGCATGGCGTATCCTCCTTATGAGCGATAGGTGTCCAGGAACCCGCGATTTTCGCCAAGTTCCAACTGCGATCGACGTGCGGACCCGCCTTTAGGCGCCCGCCGTCATAATTGATATAGGCACGGACGCGCCCGCCCACAAGGAGATGAACCATATCTTGCGCCAAGCGCGGTGTTTCGTGAAAATCGGACGATGACGGAATTGGTGATCAGAAAAAAATTTCCCTGCCCCGTCGACGCCGCCGCCGTCGCCGCCGACTGGCGGGCGAGGGGCTATTCCTGTGACCTGTTCATCGACCCGCCGGGCCGGCAATGGATCGATTTCGTCCACGCCACCGACGAACTGGTCAGCGTCGCCGAGGGGCGGCTGAAAATGACCGTCGGCGAAAAACAAGTCATCGCCGAGGCGGGCGACGAGGTATTCATTCCACGCCACGCGGTCCATTCGGTGAACAACATTCACGCAAGAACGACACGCTGGTATTACGGTTACAACTAACCGAGGCGCCATTGACCGGGGCGCGACAGGCCCTTATCGGCCGGCTTTCCCGTCGCCGGCGCGGAACCGGGCGAGCCCCATCAGCCGCCGTTCGCGCCAAGTCTGGCGGGCCGGCGAACCGCATGGGGATTTTGGGGACAGTATATAGTTTTTCGTGCAAGGGTGGTGTCGCAAGGTTGGTGGAAAATTGGAGAATCGGCGTAAGCTCCTGATTGTAAAACATTCAGAAAGGCGGCCTGCAGCCGCTGAAAGGAGCTTACGCCATGGAACATCTTACAGCATCGACGTCGCCCATTCCATTTTCCGGTGAGGATTGGTTCGATCCTCTGGAGGATG
>DUZD01000198.1 GCA_013349695.1 Rhodospirillaceae bacterium | reverse complement strand
CCGCAAGGCTCTGATTAGCCATCAGCACACGTTCGACCTCGTCCGAGTTGCCCTTTGGGTAGCCGAGGATAATTTTTACTCCCCGGGCAGCGAGTTTCAAAAGCATCTCGGTGGAACGTTCGAGTTTTTCAGTGACATGATTGACAACTCCAACATCGAGGTCGTTGTTGACTTCGCCAGTTAACCACAGCACATGGGTCGCGTCCTCAAAACGTTCAGCCAGTTTGCCCTGGTCGTGAATTAGGTGCGCCGCGAATGCACCCAATTGCCAGCTGCGGCCACCGGAGACCCTATCCGAGACGTCCATGCGGTAGACCGTATGGCCAAACATTCGTTCGATCACGCCGGTCGGCTTGCGAACGAACGCATCGTACGCGCCGCTGATGGGAAGGGACTCTGAGGTTCCGTTGAGACATATGACGGAGCGAACATCCGGGTCCTCCTCGGCAAGGCGCTGTACAAGGACCGGGCCCTCGGTGGTAGCGATAATGACGGAAAACCGCTTCACCGGAGATAGACTTCCGTTTCGACGTTGCCGAGGGCCAAAACCAGACTGGATTTGCTGTCGGCCAGTACCTGGATCACTCCCCCTTCGGGTTCGGGCAGCGGATGGACGCCATATTCGCCGTCCGGCCTTCGGAAGAACAGTGCCGCCGGGACTTTGGCTTTGGGATCGTCGAATTCGATAATGACGAAGGTTTGTTCTGGCGCCGCACGCGAAACCTTGAGCCTGATCCGGTAATTGTCACCATCTCTGCCTTCTACTGCGCCGCTGGAGGCGGCGGCAACCTTTGGAAACCTGTAAAGCGAAACCTTGTCCAGCAACCGATCGAGGTCTGAGCGTAGCCGGCGGTCGCGGAGAAGCGCTTCCCTTAGAGCCTGGGTCGGTGCCTCCAAGCCGGTCGCAAACGCATAGATATCGCGAAAACCGAAGGTCTGGTCCCGGCCATCCTTGGCCTTAGCGGCATCGCCCAGATCGTCGAAGATCGACAACGCCGAAAAAGCCTCTTCGGCTGCCTGCTTATCTGCAGAGCTCAGGGATTTCCATGTATCGTTCATAATGTTTCTCCGTAAAGAACCTGGAATTGCCGGGCAAACCTAGGGCGGTCAGCGTCGAACTGCGGTACCCATCCACCTTCTGGAAGGTCCGTCGTCTCGAACTTTTTCACAAACTCCCGTACGTACTCTCTCACCCGGACCAAATGCCTAGCGCCTTCGGCAAACCCCTCCTGGACGTCGGGGTCATGGACGTCATCAAGGCCAAAGCCCTGGCGCGACAGTCCATCAAAGGCCTTGTCTGACCTTCTCGCCAGGTTGGCAAGGTCATCGCCAACCAACGCGGGATCAGCTGCAGCCTCAATCACCGCGCTGGCCACGCCTTCAGGGCGCAGTAAAACCACGTTGCTGTCGGCGGCTTCCTCTTCCTCGTCGGCAATCCCTCCAATAAGCGATTTTAGCGGCGAGAGATCGGCATCTGGAGCGAGCGCCAGCATCAACGATAGCGCCTCTTCGTCTCTCTGGCTGAGAAGGGCGTGCAGGCTTGCCAGCAGGACGCGCTCCAAGTGTTCGCCAAGCTTGCGGAACTCCACACCCTTTTCCTCGAAGGTCAGTGCCGCGCAATTCTCTATCAAATCATGGAGCTCCCTTCCCCCTGCCTTTCTCCTGAGTGCCTGGGTGATCCTACCCTGGCCTTTGCCGAATGCTTCACACCGCATCAAAGAAAGCGGCATACCGAGACCGGTTCGCCCACTTTCAAACAGCGTTTCCAAGGCCTCAAACTCGCGCTTGTTGAGAAACTTGATCGCTGCAGCCGAGCCATCGCTTAGGGCGAGAAGAGGGTTGAGTTCTTCGCTGACATCGTCGAGCAATTCAGAAAGCCGTTCGGGGTCAATCTCGCCCGCCTCCCGGTCCGACCCGATGGGCTGGGCACGCTCGAGCCCATGCAAGTCCAAGGCGTGTTCCAGAACCTGACCTAGACGCGTAAACGCCTTAAACGTGGCAGCGAAGGTTTTGAAGTCGGCGCCACCCTCATCCGCTTCTCG
>DUZD01000112.1 GCA_013349695.1 Rhodospirillaceae bacterium | reverse complement strand
ATCCTCTGCGCCTTCGTCCGCGATCCACCGCACGAGCCCGACGGCATGCCGGCTCAGGCCAAGATCGATGGACCGCCAACAGATCCATTGCGCCCTGATGTGCAAACGGTTCTTGACCTGATCGGTGGCAAGAAGACCGCGTATCGCGAGCGTCTCCCCGCTGAATACCGTCTCAACCTCAAGCACGCCAACCTCTTCCGCGCCAACCTCATGGACGCCGACCTTACGGACGCCAACCTCTTCCGCGCCAACCTCACGGACGCCGGCCTTATGAACGCCGACCTCTCTGGCGTCGACCTTTCTGGCGCCAACCTCACGGGCGCCTACCTCACGGGCGCCAACCTCTATGGCGCCGTCCTCTTTGGCGCCAACCTCACGAAAGCCAAACTCACGGACGCCGACCTCACGGACGCCGACCTCAGGGTCGCCGACCTCACGAACGCCGACCTCAAGAACGCCAACCTCATGAACGCCAACCTCACGGGCGCCGACCTCAAGGGCGCCGACCTCACGGGCGCCAAACTCTCTGTCGCCAACCTCACGAACGTTCGTCTTTTGGACGCCAACCTCACGGGCGCCAACCTCATGGGCGCCAACCTCACGGGCGCCAAACTCATGCGCGCTAATCTTATGGGCGCCTACCTCGATGACGCCGACCTCATGGGCGCAAATCTCAGTACAGCTCGGGGCCTTACACAAGACCAGATTAACCTCGCGCTCTTCGGCCCCGGGGGACCCGCCCCCAAGCTGCCAGACGGGATTAACCCGCCACCGGCGGGGCTTTGACTGAACACCAAGGGACAATCGTTCCGAGTTGACTGATTTCACCGACCTTTGTTCCGCCGTCACGACGCCCAGCGCCGCGCATCTTCGAATGCCCGTAGCAGTAGACGGTCGCCGCCCCGAGCCCGAAAGCCAGCCATTCAAGAACCGTCAGCATTGCCAACCATCCTGCCTCCCGAAGTCGTGCGGAGGGCAGGTTGGCATGGGCCAAAATAAGGTCATTTTTCCTCCAAAGGCTCCCCTTCAACGCGTTACGGACGATATGTCCTGTTGCCTATCACAATCGAAGGTGGTCATACTTGAATATCCCAACCAGTTAGGAGAGTGAGCATGCCGACAAAAGGGCCAATCCCCGATAGTTGGCTTCCGTATATGCGGATCATCGAATTCATCGGCGTCCTTGTAGCCATTGGGGTGGTTTTGTTTGACTTTCTCAGTGTTCGCCCGATCGACCGCGCCGTCCGCGTCGCCACACCGGCCCCGGCCATGTTGCCCAATGACCCCGCCACCCAGACGCCAATGCCGAATTCCCTCAACCCGGCCAGCACCGAAAGCCCGGTCTCGATGCCCTCCGCAACCGCCATAACGCCAACGAGGCGGCAGCGGCTTTCACCGGTTGCAATCCGATCATGAAACCCACATGATCGAAGCTGGAACGGGATTCTCGGGAAAAATGCTGGCAAAGAAAAATTGGCGTCGGCGTTTGATTCCGCCGGCGGCGGTCGTCGCCGGCCTCGCCGGGCCGGCGTTCGCCGCCTCCGAGCCGGATCAAGACGTCCCAGCCGACGCGGGTCTCGGCGCGACAATCAAAAAATTGCTGCCTGTTGGCAAGAATGGCCACCTGGACGCGGTTCGAAAGGCTCTCGACCACGGAGATACCGACGCCGCGCTCGATGACTTGCGGCCCCTTGCCGAAAAGGGCGACACAAAGGCCCAGGTCCTGCTCGGCGACCTTTTCCTCAAGGGACAAGGCGTGCCGCATAACTACTCCATGGCGTGGCAATGGTACCAGCGCGCCGCTCTCGCCGGTAACGCCCAAGCCCAGTTCAAGCTCGCCAACATGTACCGGAAGGGCTTGGGCGTGCCCTACTACCTGTCCAAAGCCGTCGAATGGTACGGCCGCGCCGCAGAACAGGACTACGTGGAGGCCCAGTACATGCTTGGCCTGATCCATTCCGGCCGGTTTGGCGGCGCCTGGCGTGACCCCCGAAAAGTGGTCCAGGTTTAATTAAGAGATTTTGGCGCATTCTGACCTTTTTAATATGGAGGAATGAATGAGCCGAGGTTACAAACCAGAACAGATCATCAGCATG
>DUZD01000147.1 GCA_013349695.1 Rhodospirillaceae bacterium | reverse complement strand
CCAGCGCCGCCAGGTTACGGCTGATGTAGCTCTGGAAGCCGCTGGTGCGCGCCGGGCCACTCCCCCAGAAGAAATCCTCGAAACGGTTCCGGCCGCCACCACAGGCGTTGGCGACGACGACCAGGTGGCAAAATTCCAAGACAGCGGGCGCATAGGTCCGGCAGGTGATCGTCCTCGCCAGATCCCGGCAAACGCAGGGGGAGAACTTGGGAACGCCGTCAACCCCGGTCTCCTCCACTAACTTAAACACGGAGATCAGTTCGGGGCTCTTGCCCGACTCGAGCATCGCCTGTTCTGTGGAAAGACTGTACACGTCGATCTTCCCCGAATGCGGCCCCCCTGTAACAGCGGCAGTGGAACTCTCCGACTCCCAATACGCCACCGGGCACCACGCGCCGCCGCACCGTCATTGTAATACGGTGGGCCGGAAACGCCACGCCCTTCGTTCTTCCCTGTCTTGCCGCGGGAAAACAGCGATGCCGGGACGTAACGCCGAAAATAAAACCCACGTTCCGTCCCCGGTCGGACATTTTAGGCGCGCCTTCCCCGCATCATCCGCTTGTCCAGCGGACGATAGGCGTGAAGTCATCGAGGTATGGCCTTACTCGCAGCCGCCGGGCCTCGATCGACTCATCGAAATCGTCGCCGGAGAAAACCCTTCCGCGTGTCCGGCGCGGCCTCGCCGGCTTCTCATCCCCCCTGAAGTCGTCGCCAGAGAAAATCCTTCCGCGTGTTCGGCGCGGCTTTGCTGGCTTCTCATCCACCCACGGCAGAGGACGCCCAAGGTCCGTTTTGTTCATGAAAGCGGCGGCCCAGGTCTTCGCCTGGTTCCGGTAACGCTTCTCCAAACGCAGCACGTCGTTGACGTATTTGCTGGTATAGGTATGGGGCCTTGGTGGAAATCCAGCGCTCTCCACCGTCCCGCCATTGTAGTGGGACAGGGCGAGGTCCCAGCGCCCGTTGTAGCGCCGGATCAGGCTTTCCAGATAATCGATGCCGAGCTGGATGTTGAGCCGGGGGTTCCACAGTTCGTCCGCAGCCACACCGAATTCGCCCCGGGCCGTCCGTGGCATGATCTGCATGACGCCTCGCGCCCCGGCAGAGCTTAGCGCATTCCCACGGAAGTTCGACTCCGTCTTAGCGACGGCGAGGGCGAGCGAGGGCGGCACGTTGGTGAGCAGAGCCTCCTCGACCACCATTCGTTTGATCTGCTGCCTGGTCGCCGCCCCGGCGGGGCTGACGGAGACAATGGCGAAGCCGAGCACGGCGGCGGTGAAAAGGGAGAGTCCCGAAAGACTCTTGAAATTATTGGCGTTCATGATCCATCTCCTTCAGGGTTTTGATCCATTGTTCGTTGAGCGTTGATACAATCAGGTTTTCGGCGTGGACAAGGGAGCGGGCCGTCAGGGCCTCGCCCATAGGCAACGCCGGATCGAGGGCGAGCACCACCCGGCCGCTGGCGTTGATGGCGGAGGGATCGACCGGCCTCAGGCTGCGGTCGAAAAAATGGCCCTCGTGGTAAACGACGATGAGGTCGCCGGTCCGGGGCTCGATCAACCCGGCCTGGTTTTCACGTTCGGCCGGGGGAGCCAGTATCACGCTGGCCGCCGGGGGGGCGGTTCCCGCCCCCGCGCCCATGGAGACCATGGTCAGCACCATGATGGAGAAGAAGCCCATGGCCAGCGCCAGGGCGATCTCCGTCATGGCGTTTCCTTGCGAGCTATCGTGCATGACCTGTTCTCCGTTTGAGCGTTTTCTCCCCTGAAAAAGGCGCGGGCGTTCCCTATCCGAAACGCCCGCCAGTTCACGTTCAGGGAGGATTACTTGAAGCTATGGAAGGGAGAGAGGGGGAATTGCGGCGCCGCAATGGCGATGATCGGCCGGACGGAAGATTTACTACCGGACCGGCGCTATGTTAGCCTTTCTAAGGGGGCTGACATAGATAAGCTCGAAGTATTCACATTTTGGCCCATTGCAGCAGCACCTTCAACAGATTGGATGTCGGGCGGTAATTGAAGATGAAGGTTTTTGCGTGGAGGAAGATTGATGAGAATGCCGTTTAGCGCATATCTCACCGGGATCCTGTTATTTTGTTTTTTGATGATGGCTGGTGTTTGG
>DUZD01000224.1 GCA_013349695.1 Rhodospirillaceae bacterium | reverse complement strand
CGAGCGCCGCGGATGTGGAAGCCGCCGGCCAGATGTCGGCCACCGACCGCGACAAGATGGTCCGGTCCATGGTCAACCGCCTGGCCGAGCGGCTCAAGGAAAACCCCGACGATCTCGCCGGCTGGCAACGATTGGCCAAGGCCTATGCGGTGCTGGGAGAAAAAGAAAAAGCCGAGGCCGTCAAAAAGAAAATCGAGGCATTGACCAAGTGACGCCTTGGCGGCGTCCGAAAGCAGCCTCTTTTTCGCCCTAATAAGGTTCTAGTTTTTCCGCCATGAGCGAAGAAACCGACATCGCAAAAAAAAACCGTCCGGGTCTGGGATTTGCCGACCCGGGTCTTTCACTGGTCGTTGGCGATCCTGGTGTTGCTGGCATGGGTCACCTCCGAGGCCGAAGGAGCGCTATTCTGGACCCACTTGGCGACCGGCTACGGGGTCATGGGACTGGTCGTCTTTCGTCTCGCCTGGGGGGTGGCCGGCACCCGTCATGCCCGGTTTAGTGATTTCCTATACCCGTGGTCCGTGGTCCGCACCCATATGAAGGAGATGTTGCAACCGGCCCCGGCCCGCTTCCTTGGCCACACCCCGGCCGGGGGCTGGATGATCGTCATCCTGCTGGCGGTGCTGGCCGTCCTGGTCGCAAGCGGGCTTTTTGCCGGTGACGAGGGTGAAAAAGGACCGCTGGCCCACATCGCCGGGGCGGGGCTTGCCGATGGCCTGGGCGAGGTCCACGAAATCTTGAACACCCTGTTGTGGAGTTTGATCGCCGTTCACGTCGCCGCCGTGTTGTTCGTTTCGTTTTCAACGAAGGACAATCTCATTCGCGCCATGTGGACCGGCCGCAAGAAAAACTTGGCCAATTTAAATGAAACCGTTGCCGAAGATATTCCGCCGGTCGGCGCCCTCAGGGTGGCGGCATCGGTGGCGTTCGGCATCGCCGCCGTCGTTGCCGTCCTTTGGTGATCACGGCCCACCCTTTTGAGTGGCCGGCAACGGCTCAAACGGGTCTTGCGCTCTAGGCCTTCCACGGGGGATAACGGCAGCCACATTTCAAGGGGTCCTTATGAGCAGTTTCAAAACCATCGACGATCTGGACGTACAGGGCAAACGGGTCCTGGTACGGTGCGATATGAATGTGCCGATGAAAAACGGCAACGTTACCGACGCCACCCGAATTGAACGCTCGCTGCCGACCATCAAAGACCTGCTGGCGGCGGGCGCCGGGGTCATTATCATGTCCCATTTCGGCCGCCCCAAGGGCCAGGTCGTCGCCGACATGAGCCTCAAGCCGGTAGCGGCGGCGCTGGCCAAGGCGCTCGGCCGGGATGTCGCCTTCGCCGGGGACTGCATCGGAGATGATGCTGAAAAGGCGGCCCAATTGGCATCCGGCGGCGGCGTCGCGATGCTGGAAAATCTGCGCTTCCACCCGCAAGAAGAAGCCAATGACGCGGCCTTCGCCGGCAAGCTGGCGGAACTGGGCAATATTTACGTTAACGATGCCTTTTCCTGTGCCCACCGGGCGCATGCCTCGACCGAGGCAATCGCCAAAATGCTGCCGTCGGCGGCCGGGCGGTTGATGCAGGCGGAATTGGTGGCGTTGTCAGACGCGCTTGAAAACCCTGAACGCCCGGTCGCGGCGCTGGTCGGCGGCGCCAAGATATCTTCGAAGATGACGGTCCTGGGCCACCTGGTCAGCAAGGTCGATATGGTGATTATCGGCGGCGGCATGGCCAACACCTTCCTGTTCGCGCAAGGAATCGATGTAGGTCTTTCCCTTTGTGAAAGCGATATGGCCGACGCCGCCAAGGGCATTCTGGACAAGGCCGCCGAGGCGGGCTGCGAAATCGTGCTTCCCATCGACGCCGTCGTCGCCAAGGAATTCGCCGAGGGGGCGGCGTCGGAAACCGTGCTGTTGGACGCCATCCCCGCCGACGCCATGATTCTGGACGTCGGCCCGGCCTCGATCGCCGACCTGACGGCGCGTCTGTCCCAATGCAAGACCCTGGTCTGGAACGGGCCGCTGGGCGCGTTCGAGGTCAAACCCTTCGATACCGCCACCAATGCGGTTGCCGCCGAAGCCGCCAAACTGACGGCGGCGGGCAGCCTCTTGAGCGTCGCCGGCGGCGGCGACACGGTGGCGGCGCTGGCCAACGCCGGCGTGCAGGACCAATTCACCTATGTCTCGACGGCGGGCGGCGCCTTCCTGGAATGGCTGGAGGGCAAAGAGCTTCCGGGTGTCGCGGCGTTGAGCCGCGCGGATTAATAATGGCGTTGAGCCGCGCGGGATAGAGC
>DUZD01000114.1 GCA_013349695.1 Rhodospirillaceae bacterium | reverse complement strand
CTAGTAAAGGTCAGCGCGGCGACATCACAGCAGCCACTTGCCCAGGTACCGGCGGATGTTGCGTTCGATCTCGGCGTTGAAGTCCTTCATCAGGGCCTCGATCAGCTCGAACTGGACGCGGCGGCGCTCGTTGAGGGTGGCGTCCTCGCGCACCGTCGTCGAGCGGCTGACCCGGGCGCTGGCGAAGCCCAGGCGAAAACCACGGTCGTCGAGCATCTCTAGGCTGGCCTCGATAATGGCGTCGTAGCGCTCCGACTGCTCCTTGTGGAACGCCCCTTGCAAGCCCTTTTTGACTTTCAGCGCCGTCTCGGTGACGGCGGCATTGGCGATGGTGAAACGGACCAGGCCCTTGCCGCCGCCGACAAAAAGGCGGGCTCCGGCCCACTGGCGGAGCGCCTTCAAGGGCGGCGTCGGCAACAGGTGATCGACGTTGGGCGCCTTCATCGGCGGGATGTAGCCGGTGACCACCTGCATGGCGCCGGCGTTGAAACTGAACGGACCCAGATGCGCGTATGTGAGCTCCGGCAGCTTATCCACCGGCGGCGGTGTCTCGCAGGCGGCGAGCAAGGCGACGGCCAAAAAAACCGCCGGCATAGAGATCGAAAGTCTTCTCATCGCCTCACCAGCCCATCAAAACGCGGCGTCCTTGGACGGCGCCCAAGGCCGGCATTGGACCGTCCATGAACCGAAGCCATATTGGCACGGCCTGGCCTGCCGGTTCAAGGCGCGAACAACTCGGCCAGGGCCGCCTCGTCGAAGACGTAGTCCTCCTTGCAGAATTCGCAGGTGACGGTGACGGCGCCGTTTTCGGCCATGTCCTCGACCTCGGCGCGGGCGAAGGAACCGAGGGTCGCCGCCACCTTGTCGCGCGAACAGCGGCAGCCGTGGCGCAACGGCCGCTGCCTGAACAGGCGCACCCCGTCCTCGTGGAACAGCCGGTATAAGAGGTCGGAGTCGGCCAGCCCCGGGTCCAGCATCTCGGCCTCGGTGACGGTGCTCATCAGGATTACCGCGCGCCGCCAGTCGTCGTCGGCGCTATCCAGGACGTTCTTTGCCGCCGGCAGGCGCTGGACCATCAACGCCGCCGCCCTCGATTGCGGCGAGACGGCGGTGCCGATCGCCGTTTGCAGCTGCTCGGAGGTGCGGAAATAGGCGTGCAGGCAATCGGCCAGGGTCGCCCCCTGAAGCTCGGCGATGCCCTGATAGCGGTCCATGTCCGGTCCCTGATCGACGGTGAAGGCCAAATGACCCGCTCCCAGCAACCTGGGCACGGGACCGCCCGACGCCGACGGCCGGGCGGCGGCCAAGCGGTCGCTGTCGAAGCGGGCGTAGCCGCGCAATTTGCCGTCGCTGGTAACGTCGGAGATCAGCATCCCGATGGCACCGTCGCCTTGCGTCTGCAGGGTGAAAACGCCGTCATATTTAAAGGCGCTGGCAAGCACCGCCGTCAGCGCCAAGGTCTCCGCCAGCATGCCGGCGACGGCGGCCGGATAGCGGTGGCGGCCGAGCACCGTCTCGACGGCCGGACCAAGGCGTACCAACCGCCCGCGAACACCCAAGGCCTCGATCTGAAAAGGCTGAATCCAGTCGCCGAAGGGAAAGCTGGAAGACATGCTTGCAACGCTACGTTCAAAGGGCCGTTCAGCGGCCGGCTAAAAATTCAGCCCAGGCACCAGGCGAGAATGCCCTTCTGCGCATGCAGGCGGTTTTCGGCTTCGTCCCAGACCACCGAGCGCGGGCCGTCGACGACGGCGTCGGTAACTTCCTCGCCGCGATGCGCCGGCAGGCAGTGCATGAACAGAGCGTCCGGCTTGGCCTTGGCCATCAGGGTTTCGTTCACCCGGTAAGGCTCGAGCAGGCCGTGGCGACTTGCCGAGTCCTTTTCGCCCATGGAAACCCAGGCGTCGGTGACCACGAGATCGGCGCCGGCGACCGCCGTTTCGGCGGCGTCGGCGAGGCTGACCTCGCCGCCTTCCGCCCGCGCCCATTCGAGCAGCTCCGCCGGGGGAAGCAACGGTTGCGGGCAGGCCAGGCGGAGGATAAAGCCGAAGCGCGCGGCGGCATGGATCCACGAGGTGGTGACGTTGTTGCCAGCGCCGCACCAGGCCACCACCCGGCCGGCAATGGCGCCGCGATGTTCCTCGAAGGTCATCACGTCGGCCATGATTTGGCAAGGGTGGCTGTCATCGGTTAGGCCGTTGATCACCGGCACCGAAGAATGGGATTCCATTTCCAGGAGTTTGCCGGCATCGTCGGTGCGGATCATGATGGCGTCGGCGTAGCGGGACAAAACCCGCGCCGTGTCGGCGATG
>DUZD01000166.1 GCA_013349695.1 Rhodospirillaceae bacterium | reverse complement strand
CTCTATGACGTCCTGACCGATCCCGACGAACAGGACAACATCTACCGTCCCGACCATCCGGAGGTGCCCCGGCTGGAGTCCCTGATCGCCGCCCGCCTGGCCGAGATCCCGGAGATTTCGCCCGAGCGCATCGCCCGCGCCTTCGGTACCGAGGTCGCCTGATCCATGCCGCGTCTCGCCGTCTCCAACATCGCGCTGAGCCCTTACGGCCATGACGGCGAACTCGGCCGCCTCCCCTCTCTCGGCCTCGAAGGCCTGGAGGTGGCGCCGAGCCGGGTCTGGCGGGACACCTGGAAGGGCCTCGCGGCGGCCGATGTCGAAGCCTACCGCAAGCAGGTGGAGAAAGCCGGACTCCGCGTCATCGGCCTGCATTCGCTTTTTTTCGACCGGCCGAAGCTGGGCCTGTTCAAGGGGCCGGAGGTCGGCGCCGAGACCCTGGACTTTCTTATCCACCTCTCGGGCCTTTGCCGCGACCTGGGCGGCCGGACCTTGATTTACGGCGGCGGGCGAAAACGCGGCGATGTGTCGTTCGAAGACGCCTTCGCCGAAACGGTCGAATTCTGCGGCGAACTCTGCCGACGGATCGAGGACCACGGCACCCGCCTTTGTTTCGAACCCTTGGCACCAGCCGACACAGATTTCATCCATTCCGCCTTCGACGCGTTGAGTGTTGTCGTCGCGGTAGACCACCCGGCCCTGGCCATGCAACTGGACGCCAAGGCCCTGGTTGACAACGATGAAGCCGAATACGCCCCTTTCCACGCGGCGAAGCGCCATCTGGTTCATTTCCACGCCAACGAGCCCGGCCTCGCCGTACTGGGCTCCAGCGGCCGGATCGATCACGCCGCTTTCGGTGGATACTTGAAAAAAATCGGTTACCAGGGCTTCGTTTCGATCGAGCAACGCATGTTGAATGAAAGCGATCCCCTGGCCGACGTGGCGATAAGCGCCGGCGTCTTGAAGGAGTGTTACGCATGAACCAGTTCGTCAGACCCGACTGGCTCCCTTCGGTGCCATCCGGAACGCGCCTGCTGGTCACGGGCGCCAGCGGGGGCCTGGGCTCCGTCCTCGTCGACATGTTGCTGGAAGGCTCCGATTGCCTCGTCGGCGCTCACGGCGCAAGCAAGGAGTATCCAAGGAGGGACGGCCGGGTGATCCCGCTCAAACGCACCTTCGAGAGCGAGCCCGATTGCGCCGCCCTGGTCGATGAGTTCGCGGACAGGGCCGGCGGCATCGACGCCCTGGTTGTGTTGTCCGGGGCCATCGGGTTCTCCGGCCACTGGAACCACATGAGCGGTTCCGAATGGGAACGCGAGATCGACGTCAACCTCAACCACCCCTTTTTCCTCGCCCGTGCCGCCATGCGGAAAATGAAAGACCAGGGCACGGGCGGGCGCATCCTGCTCACCGGCACCGAATCGGCGCTCCACGGCGGCAGCCCGGTTTCGTTCCCTTACGGGGTGGCCAAGCGCGGCACCGAATGCCTGGTCCAGGGCCTCGCCCGCGAGGGCGCGCCCGACGGCATCCTGGTCAACGGCCTGCGGCTCGGCTTCATCCGAAGCGGCTTCCATGAACGCTGGCACGCCAAGACCGAAAAGGACCTGGCCGAGCGGGCCGGACTCGTGCCGCTGAAGCGCGGCGGCGAACCGGAGGAAGCCGCCGCCCTGATGGTCTGGCTGCTTTCAGGGTGGAGCGCCTTCATGACCGGACAGATGGTCGCGCTCACCGGCGGCGATTGGCTTTGACCGCCCATGCCGGTGGTCCTTCGCCAAAGCACCGACCTTCCGGGGGAAGGGAGCTTCGAGCGCTGGTGCGCCGTGGCGGGGACGATCCCCTTTGTCGCGGACACACCCCGAGTCGATAACCTCGGTGGCAGGCTGGAGCAGGCCTTCGACGAAATCCGCGACCGCTGGTGGGAACTCGGCAGGTTGCTCGGCTCGACGCCGACGGCGGAACTGGCCCATATGCCCACCTGCGGAACGTACAGTTCCGATTTCGGGGTCATGCTGGCCTGGGCGCGGCTGGTCGAATCCCTGGCCCTGGACGCGGCCGGGACCCTTGTCGTTTGCGACGACCCTTGGCTCTACCGCCACCTTTCAGGATTGGACGGCGTGGAGGCCGGCAAGGCCCCGGGACTACACGGCCGGACTCTGAGGCTGAGGCTGCGCGGTTTGGCCGCCAGGACCCGGACCGCCATCCGGGTCGTCATGGCCTCCCTGGCGACGCGAGGGACGCGGAGCGCCCATGAAACCGGCGACGCCGTGATCATTTCCTTCGGCCACCCGGAAAGCGCTCCGGGCCGGGACCAGTTCTTCAGCGGTCTCATGGAGGCCTTGCCGGACCTCAAGCGCTTGATGCACACGACTTGCG
>DUZD01000158.1 GCA_013349695.1 Rhodospirillaceae bacterium | reverse complement strand
CTATGCATGGTGAACGCATGCGTTCACCGGCGCCGGACCATCCGGCGCAACCCTCGACACCTGCATACAGTGAGACGGGTCACCCACGTCCAGATCGGACATGGGGTCTAGCGGCATATGTTACCCATACGGCGGCTTTCCGAGCCATAATGGCGGCCGATGATTAGAATGAGAGAGACGCACAACACCATGAAACACCATATCAGGGAAGAAGGCGACACTATCATCGTCGCTTTCGAGGACGATATCGATCTCGAATGCTCGGGAGAGGCGCGGGATGTGCTAATGGACTGCGTTTCCCGCGGCGCCGCTATACAGGTCGACTTGTCAGGCGTCTCCATGATCGACAGTTCCGGTGTCGCCAGTCTGTTGGAGGCTTTCCAAAACGCCCGCAAGAAAGGCAAGACGTTCACTCTAGCCGGTGTCGGCGGGTCGGTGATGCGGGTCTTAAAGCTTGCCCGTTTGGATACGGTTTTTCCTTTCGCCGACAGCGTTTCCTAGTCGTTCGTTCCTTAACCGGTTGGAAAACCAAAGGTGTAATTCATCACCGCTAGAAATGGATCGGAGATAGCCCCATGAGAACGTTCCTCGCCGTTCTGGCCGTTTTTGCGGTTTTCTTCATGACGCCCATCCCGGCTTCTCTCGCGGACGAGGCATCGGAAAAAGATGAAGCCGTCTACGAAATCGTTAAAGCTACCGGAAATAGGATTTGGCGATTGAATAAACAAACCGGTGAAGTGTCGGTTTGCAGTCTCCAAGGCCAGTCGTTGGTCTGCGCGACCAGCAATCAGGCGGCAACTCCGCCCCAAAAGACATATGAGGAATTGGAAGCCGAGAGAAAACGCAAGCGAGAAGAACAGTTGGCCCGTGACAGAGAATTCTTTGATAAAGTGATCGATGCGATGAAGTCGGTCGTAAAGGCGGCAATGGAGCGAGACGCAACCGAAAAACCATAGCTTCGGACAGAGGATTTGCCTTTAGGTTCGCATGCCTGGGAATCGGCGGGAAGCTGTTATTTGAAAATGGGAGGATTCAGATTATGAAACGAGGGCTTATGATCGTCGGTGGGGCCATCGGCCTGTTGATCGTCGTCTTCGTCGCCGCAATGGTTTACCTGGCTTCAAACCTCGACAGCTTGGTGAAAGATGCTGTCGAAAAATTTGGATCGGAAGCGACCCTGGCCGAGGTCAAGCTGAACGAGGTGGAAATTTCCCTGGCCACGGGGGCCACCTCTTTCGGTGGGCTGAAGATCGGCAATCCGGCGGGTTTCAAGGCTCCCAGCGCCTTTGAAATGGGCTCCATCAGCATCAAGTTGGATATCGAGACGATCGATCAAGACCCGATCGTAATCAAGGAGATCGCTATTATTGGACCCCGGATCACTTATGAACTTTCCGGCACCGGTTCGAACATCGACGCCATCCAGAAAAACGTCGACGCCTATTCGAAACGGTTCCAGTCAGCCGGGGGGGCCGAGAAAAGCGGCGGCGAAGGGCCAAAGCTGGTTATTGAAAACATCTATATCCGGGGTGGGAAAATCGCTGTCAGCGCCGGTTTTCTCGAAGGCAGGACGTTGGATACGGCACTGCCCGACATCCATTTGAAGGATGTCGGAAAAAAGGAAAAAGGAGCCGACCCGTCCCAGATCATCCAGGAGATCACCGACTCCATGACCAAGGGGATCGGTTCGGCCGTCGGCTCCTTGGGCCTCGAGGATTTAGCAAAAAGCGCGGCCGAGGGCGTTGCCGGCGCCGCCAAGGCGGTAAAGGAGGGCGTGTCGAGCGCCACCGAACAACTTCAAGAAGGTGGGGAAAGCATTGGTGGGGCTATTCAGGAAGGCGTCGGCGAAGCCGGCAAGTCGCTGAAAAAAATATTCGGAGATTAGAGTGGATCGCGGTTAATCGAAAATCAAACCACCCCGGTACACTCCACCACTTCGATGGAGCCCTTTCCCTTGACCTCCAGTTTGCCGAGCGAGCGGCCCTCGCAATCGTCCTGGACCTGGAGCCAGGATTCGTAAGTCATGATCACCTTGCCGGGTGAACCGAGGCCGGTCATGCGGGACGCCGTGTTCACCGTGTCGCCCCAGACGTCGAACTGATATTTTTCGCCGCCGACGATGCCGGCCACCACCGGACCCGCGTGGACGCCGACCCGGACCTCCCAGCCGATGTCCAGTTCCTTGGTGGCCGCGGCCATGTCGAGACCGCATTTGACCGCCGACAGAAGCGGTTGGAAGTTCTGCCCCGTCAGCCCGGCGGCGGCCATTGGCGTGACCCCCGAAAAGTGGTCCAGGTTTAATTAAGAGATTTTGGCGCATTCTGACCTTTTTAATATGGAGGAATGAATGAGCCGAGGTTACAAACCAGAACAGATCATCAGCATG
>DUZD01000175.1 GCA_013349695.1 Rhodospirillaceae bacterium | reverse complement strand
CCGCCGCGACATTTTCAAACAGAACCGCTCTACTGCTCTGGCAGAGTGGCGTCAACTTGCGGTCTGAAATTTACCGATTTCGGGGTTGTGCAGACCGGTTCGCGTTTGTCTGACAGTGCCGCCCCACAGCAACCGGTTGGGATGCGACAGGTCGACATGGCAACGCCAAATCCATGGCCCGCGCTTGCAGAAATGGTTGATGAGCGGCAGCGGTTGCGGGTCATGGACGACGACGAAATCTTGATCCAAATGAGTGCGGATGGCGTTTTCCTCGATGACGTCCTCGTAAATTTCCAGCTTCTGTTCCGAAAGGTTGATGTCGCCGCCCTGCAAGGCGTTGTGGAATTTCTTGGTGATGGTGAAGAAGTCGGGGCGTCCCTGAATGACACGCCAGCCGGTTTGAACGCCGGCGCCGTTCAAGAGAATGGTCAGGGAAGAAAGAAGCTCAGCGACGCCGCCGCCATATAAAGTCGAACTGACATGGACGACATGGCGGCCGCGCAGGTTGCGGGCCTTGCTCAAAATGCGCTCGACGTTTTCGGCTCCGACCAAAGGTTCGTAGTCTTCGGGCGTGATCAATCTTCGTTTTTTCTTGCCGGATATGTAGGCCATGATGGCTTTCCAAAGAAAATTCTTTGTCGAGTTCCGCTGGCGACAACGTTCTATTTGATCGGTTCTTCCCCGTTTTTAGAAAGAGAACGTTAACAAAAACAAAACCATATGGGAACGGAATCTTAATTTCCGCTTTCGCTTCCGTTCATCTCGGCAAGAAACCGCAGGAACACTCCCACTTCCTCCGGGCCGTCGATGCGGTAGCCGGCGGCGGTGGCGCGGTTTGCCGACGGGCCGCTCACGACAACGCCGATTCCCCGACCGTCAATGGCGGCGAAGGCGTCCTCGTCGGTAATATCGTCACCGATGAAAATGGGAACCACATCGGCGGTCTCCAGGTTCAGCGCCCGCAAGATCCATGATACCGCCTTGCCTTTGTTCCAATTCACTTTCGGTTGAATTTCAATAACCATATTGCCGGCGGTCGCGCGCAGCTCCGTTTGCCCGGCGAGGACGGCATCCACCGCCGCCATGATCCTTGGGCGTTCCGGTTCCGGCACCAAACGGTAATGGACGGCGACGGAGCACCGTTTGCATTCGACGAGGACCCCGCCGACATTGGTCAATTCCCGCCGCAACCGTTTGCCGGCCTCGACCAGCATCTCGCGGTATTCGCCGCAACCGTCGTAGGCGGCGGCAATCGGGCCGGCGATGTCCAGTCCATGCGAACCCGCGTATATCAAGCTGTCCAGCCCGACCAGGCGATGCACGTCCTGGCGGTCGCGGCCGCTGACAATGGCGACGGGAAGGCGGTCGGCCAGGGCCTTGACGAGGGCGCGCATGGACGGGGCGAGAACGGCCATCTCCGGCTTGTCGACGATGGGAGTCAGGGTGCCGTCGTAATCGAGAAAAACGGCGATCCGTTTGCCCGCCAGTCGGCGGGCCAATGCCTGCCGGCGCGATAGGACAAACGGCAGGTCGCGGATGGATTTGTTCAACTTCAGGGTTCTCCGCAATCAAGGGGTGGGTGTTCTTGCCCCCGAAAAAGCAGGCGCGCAAGCAATTTCCGAAGACCCCGCCTGTTTGTTTTGGAGATGCCGCCGGGGCGAGCGGGCAAACGACCGGGTAAAGACGCCCGCGCCCGTCTCTATGCTCTCCGTGTTGAAAAACGACGTTGCCCCAGCCGCCGCGTCGCCCGCCGAAGCGGAGGGGATTTCCGATATCCGGTGAGGGGGGGGGATGCCGCTCCTTCTATTACAGGAAATCGGCGATGAACTTCGCCACCGGTTCGGTAAAGTCGTCGTCCGTCCAGTACATGGCATGGGAAAGAGGGTTCCAACTCGTAAGCCACCCTCCGGCATTGATGGACCGGTCTTCTAGTTTACCGCCTAACTTGTTTTTGTATCCGTCGATTGGCCTGAGCGGATAACCCAGGACATCATCCGGGTCGTAGAAGTTGAGCCATTTCGCCTTGCCAATATTGTCATCGGAAAGCTTGCCTCCCGGCAAATCGATCGGTTCCACATTGGAATAGGCGAACGTGAACAACGGGATGTTGCAGCCGAAAGTGACCATGCCGGCCAGGGTCCTCATTTGCTCGAAATCGTTAGGGTATTTCGGTGCGCCGTTCGTATCTTCCCGTTGCCTGTCCCAGATATAGTTGGACATGATGTGGGCGCCCAGCGAATGGGCGATGACGATCAGCGGCGTGGGATCGGCATTGTCCAAAAGGGGCTTGAGTTTCGCTATCTCGTTCCCGACCTTGTCGTGGACCTCCTAGCCCCAATTATTCATGATAGCCATCGGATTTGAGCGAGACGAGCGGTATTGGCCGGGTTGACGGCGGTTTTTCGAGACGGGTTTTTCACAACAGGGTTGGAGGTTGACGTTCGGG
>DUZD01000150.1 GCA_013349695.1 Rhodospirillaceae bacterium | reverse complement strand
CTTGTCGTTGGTGGATTCGGCGTCCTTTACCGCCCGGCCGGCGACCTCGGAAGACTGGGTCACCTGGCGGCCAATCTCGCCGATGGAGGTGGCAAGTTCCTCGGCCGCCGCAGCCACCGTCTGGACGTTGGTCGAAGCCTGCTCGGCGGCCGCCGCGACGGTCGCCGATTGGGCATTCGTCTGATCGGCGATGGACGCCATGACCTCGGCGGTGGATTTCATCGCATCCGAGGACATTGTCACTTTGCCGAGCATGTCGGCGACGTTGGCCTCGAAGCCCTTGGCCAGGGTTTCCAGGGCAACACGGCGTTTTTCCTTGCTCTCCTGCTCGCTCTTTTGTTCTTCCGCTATTCGGTCGGCGCGCACCGCGTTGTCCTTGAAGACCTGAACGGCGTTGGCCATGTCGCCGATCTCGTCGCCGCGCTGGGTGCCCTCGATGTCGAAGGTCTTGTCGCCATCGGCCAGTCTGCTCATGGCGGCGGTCATGTCGCCGATCGGCCCGGTGATGCCGCGGGTTACAATCGCCACCAGGACGATGGTGGCGGCGAGAAGCACCAGGGTGACGGCCGCGAACAGGATGAAAGTACCCTGGGCGTCGCCGCGGACATCCGCCGCCAACGCTTGCAAGTCCGCGGCGATCCTGTCCTCGACCGTCTTCAAGAGATTGATCTTCTTGGTGATGGTCTTGAACCAATGGGATGACTTGACGCCTTCGATGGTGCCCGTGTCGGGGCTTGTTATGGCGATGTTTTTCAGCCGCTCGTACTCGTCGATGTCGGGGCCGGTGACGGTGCTCTTGTGGAAGTCCCACTGCTCCGCCGCGCCGTAGAAGTCGAAGATGTCGAGGTAGGTCCCCTGACGGGCCTGAAGCCCGATGAATTTGTTGTAGATGTCGCGGGTAAACTCGCCCTTGCCGAAACCGGCGGCGCCAATGGCGCGCTCGATGCCGGCCCGCTCCTTGCCTTGCAAATAGGCCGTGTAGGCGGTGATGGCGCTGGTCACCCGAGCGTCGGTGCTGAGCATCGCCATTCCGTCGATGATCTCAAAGTATTTGCTGTTGGTGGCGCTGTAATAGTCGATCATTTGCGGCGCCGTGATGGCGAGAGAGGTCACCTGCAGGCGTTTGCCGTCGAGCTCCGCCAAGGCGTTCTCGGCGGCCTTGACCTTGTTGACGAAGGAAGCGCCGAAGAACGCCGCGTCGAAAGACCCAAGGGCGCTTTCAAGCTCGGCCCTGCGCTTGTCGGTGATCCGGCGCTGTCCGGGAAGCGTGTCGGCAAAAGCCTTTCCCTCGCTGTTTATGAAGACGGCCGACTGGCCGTGCTCCTTCTGCAACTCGTGGACCAGGTCGCTGATCACCGGGGCAAGGTTGGCGAGTTCCTGAATGTCGTCCATTACCGTGACGATCTGGCGTTTTTCCAGGACCAAGAAGCCGGAAAACAAAAGAAGTCCGACAATCGGCGCTACCAAGGCAAGCACGATGCGGGTACCGATTTTCATATTTTTTCCATGAAAGCAAACATGCGTTTTACTCTTCCAAAAAGATCGGTTGGCCATTCCTTCCAACGGATCGAATGAACCAACAAAATCCATTGCGCGAACGCAACCCGTTACCAACAGGTCATCTTTATTAATAACACCGCATTAATAACACCGCATTAATAACACCACACATATTGGTAACGTTCAATCCGGCCGTGTTAGTGCTCGCTTTATTTGATTACGTGGCCCTTGGGATTGCCTTTTGCTTCACCTCGCGGCCGATCGTGGATAAGGAACGGCCCATCATGCGGCCGATCCCGCGAAGAGACATATCGGCCCGACGCGGCCGGTGGATCTCGTAACGCTGGTCAATGTCGAGCTGGTCATATGTCTTTCCCACCGCAACTCCGGACCATATCGGCGTTTCGCTTGGTTTGTGAATTTAGCCTCTCCCCCGTGGAGATAAACCAAGAGAAAGGCTTATTCCCTTGCGTCCTGTGCCACAATATCCCGAGGCTTACCGGAGTTCATCACACCTCCTTTTCCTCCGCGCCCCTCCGCGTTCCTCTGCGTCCTTGGCGTTTAATCTTAACGCAATGGACGCGGATGGGCGCGGAGGGGAGGAAAGCCGCGACGAGCCATAAGAACACAAAATGTTGATCCGACCGGACGCAAGGGGATAAGCCTTTCAAGAAATACAATCGTATAAAAAATCGATACATATGAGCCAATTGCATAACTCCTCCTGAACGAAGGTGGTTTTTCCCTGGCGCCTTGAATGGGTGTCGATTCGTTTTTTTCCGCCTTTCAGCGGCGTGGTTTCGCGGCGACGGGAGGTTTTTGGCGATTTTCGGCATGACTTTTCGGTGCCTCTCCTTGCGGGGAGAGGTCGATTAACGCCGAGGAAGCCGTATCGGAGCCTAAATGAGCTGGCGCATCGACTGCTCGACGGCGGGCGCCAGAATGCCGAACATCAGGTGGCACATGATCTTGTCG
>DUZD01000171.1 GCA_013349695.1 Rhodospirillaceae bacterium | reverse complement strand
TCGATTCACCCATCGGATGAGCCATATCAACATCCCAAATCCGCCTATAACGTAATGATTCTTATAGCAGAATCATGATGAAAGGTCAGTTAAAGGTGTGGTCATTTGGGAAATGGGGGTCAATATGAAACTGTTCAACGATCTCTTGCAGGCCAGTGGTTATAACACCGTGCAGACCAGTGATGGCAAGGAAGCTCTGGAATTGGCCCGCGTTCACCACCCGGATCTCATCCTCATGGATATCCAGTTGCCCGAGATATCCGGTCTCGAAGTCACCAAAATCATCAAAGCGGATGAGGAACTTCAAGATATTCCGGTGGTCGCGGTAACCGCCTTCGCCATGAAGGGAGACGAAGAAAAAATCAGGGAAGGGGGCTGCGAAGGCTATATCGCCAAACCCATTTCCGTTCCCATCTTTCTGGAAATGATTGCCAAGTTCTTGGGCTAAAGCAGATATTTGAATTGAACCCGGGGATCGATCCGCAACCTATCCCCATAAGCGGGTTTTGCCACGGCGCCTTTTGAAGATAGGATCCCGGCAATTTTCAGGAAGGATTTTTCATGCCGGCGGCGGCGGTTATTTGATCTTGGATTCCTTGAAAAGGACGTGCTTGCGCACCACCGGATCGTATTTGCGGAACGCCATCTTGTCGGTGGAATTGCGGGTATTTTTTTTGATCACGTAATAGAACCCGGTGTCAGCGGTGCTGACCAGCTTGATGAGGATGGTGTTGGTTTTTGCCATCGCGAGGTTTCCGGTTGCAACGAACAATTGTTAGCGCCAGCGGCGAACCATACAGGCGGCGTCGTTGCTGTCAAGGGCGGCGGAGCGGGCCGCTGGTCTTCCTCAATGCCACGCCGCGTCGACGGCCGAGGTCAGGCTTAGGGCGCGGTTGTAGAGCGAACGGTTGCCGATGAGGCGGCTGGCCACCTCGACTTCCACGGATCTCTTGCGCCGTTCGGCCGGACAGGAGGCACGCAAGCCCTTGCGTTGGCTCTTATTCTCGATGTCGGCCTTGCGCCAGGCTTCAATGAGGGTGGATGTTTTCATCCTGGCCTTGAGCGCCTCGTCGATCAATTCCCGCTCGCCGCCGTTGGCGCCGCTGGTGCATACGGCGGGCATCACGCCCAAACCGTGTAGAGCATAGCCCGACGGCGTAATCAGGCGCGACCATGTGAGAGTGATTTCACCGCCATTGGGAAGGCGGATCACGGTTTGCACCGTGCCCTTGCCGAAGGACGAGGTGCCGATGACCACCGCCCGCCCGCGATCCTGCAGGGCGGCGGCGACGATCTCGGCGGCCGAGGCCGATTTTCCGTCCACCAGCACGACCAGGGGAGCGCCGGTGACCAAGTCGGGGCCGCTGGCCTCGTAATGCTGGATACTGTCCGGATGCCGCCCTCTGGTTCTGATAATCTGTCCCTGGGCGAGGAACAGATCGGCGACCCGGATCGACTGTTTCAAAAGTCCGCCGGGGTTGCCGCGCAAATCCAGCACCAGGCCCTTGATCTTCGCTCCCAGCATTTTTTTCGCTTTCTTCAATTTACTGGCCATGCTGAGGGCGGTGTTTTTGTTAAATCCTGTGACTCTCAGGAAAACGATGCCGTTCCTCTCGCTCAAGACGACGGTGACGCCGACGATGTGGGCGCGTTCAATTTCGAATGTTAACGGTCCGGCCTGGCCCAGGCGGCGGACCGTAAGCGTAACCCGGCTGCCGATCGGGCCGCGCAATTGCGCCCCGACCTCGCTCGCCCGCAATCCTTTGACGGGAACTTGGCCGATGTGGGTGATGATGTCGCCTTTTTTGATGCCGTTGCTGGCCGCCGGCGTGTTCGGCATGACGAAGGTCACCCGGAATTGCCCCCGCTTGAGCTTGAAGCGGATGCCAACGCCGCCGAATCCCTGGCGCTTGGCGCGGTTCTTCCTGGCCTCTTCAACCCCGGCATAACGCGAGAAGACATCGAGGTTGGACAGCATCCCGTCGAAGACCGCCTCGTAAAGCATTTCATTGCTGGCGGCGCGCAACTGCTTGGAAGCCACGCCAGCGGCGGTGGAGATTTCGACGGTGAGCGCCGCCCACTTCCGGGCATCGTTGTCTCGAGGGGCCGGAAAGCGGGCCACGACCCGGTCGTTGTCGGTCAGAATGATGGTGTTTTGGCGGCGGCTCACCGTCAACCCGGGATCGATGGTGCTGAGTCCCCGCATTCCCTCGAGGGCGATGACGGCCAACGAGATTGTGTCGATGTACTTTTCGCTGATGGAGCTGTAGCCGGCGGTGAAAACCTCCGTTGCCGAATCCGTGGAGAAAACGGCGCCGGTCTCTTTCGGCAATGTCAGTCGCGGCGCGCAGGCGCCCGACAAGCAGACAAGCAGGGCGGCGGCAAGACGGATCGCCAAATCGCGGTGCCGGATCATGGTGGCGATTGTCGACGATTTCGCGGCGTTCGTCACTACCCGATTTTCCGTTACCGACGGATTTTCCGCCTTC
>DUZD01000153.1 GCA_013349695.1 Rhodospirillaceae bacterium | reverse complement strand
GCCCGGACCCGGCCGTCGCCGACGATGGCCTCGGTTTCCGCGGACCGGATGACGGTGAGGCCGCGTTTCTCCAGGGACGCGCAAAGCATGTCGCCGGCGACTTCGTCCAGCTGGCGTTCCATCAACGTTTCCATCAGGTGGATCACGGTGACGTCCATGCCCTGCTTCATCAGGCCATGGGCGGCTTCGAGGCCGAGCAGGCCGCCGCCGATGACGACCGCCTTGTTACCGGGCTCAGTGGCGCCGAGTATGGCTTCGACGTCGAGAATGTTGCGGAAGGGAACGACGCCGGGAAGATCAACACCGGAAACGGGAAGGATGATCGGGTCGGACCCAGTCGCCAGCAACAGCCGGTCATAGGGCGCCTCGGTCCCGTCGGCGGCCGTCACCACCCGTTTTAAGCGGTCGATCTTGACCACTTCCTTGCCCTTCAAGAGGGTAATGGCGTTGTCTTCATACCATTGTTCTGTGTTGATCATGATCTCGTCGAGAGACATTTCGCCGGCCAGAACCGGAGACAACAGGATGCGGTTGTAATTGCCGTGGGGTTCGGCGCCGAAGACGGTGATCTGGTATAGATCCGGCGCCAGCTTGAGCAGTTCCTCGAACGTGCGCATGCCGGCCATGCCGTTCCCGATGACAACGAGCCTTGGCTTCATGGAAAACAATCTCCGATATTAATTTTGCCGGGGGGCGCCAGGCCCCCGCGGATGGTAAAACGACGCATTGGTTATTCCGCAAGAACGGTGCCAAACCGGAAAAATATAAATACGTAAATGATACCAAGGGAATAGGGAACGCAGGCGCATCGGTTACACGCCGTTCGTGGGCTAAATGCACAACTTCTCAGCAATTTTATGATTAAAAATTAATCAATATTTTTTTATGATTAAAAAATAAGCATTTTTTGGCTTTCGGCCTGGAAAACCGGGACAAAGGGACGATTAATCCTGGGTGTGCGCCCACTCTCCGGTGAAGCCGTCGATGGTGTCCCTGGCCGGTTGGCAGGGCTCGCCCCGTTGCTCGGCCTTGAGGTAGATCAGCACCAGGGTAAAGGCCGACAACAAGGCGTCCTGGCGCTGGCGGCGGGCTTCCTGGTGCAGGCGTTGGTATTCGTCAATGGCGCGCTTGAGGCCGATATCGTTGGGCTCGAACACCTTGCGGGCGCGGTCCAGGTGTTCGGCCGTCAACCCGGCGATATCGCGGACCCGTTCGGCGCGAAAGGTCTGGCGGGCATGGTCGATGATCACCTGCGCGTCGGCGTTGAGGCGCTTGACCTCCCTTTCTTTTTTATCGCCGAACAGTCCGAACATTATTTCCTCTACCATGCCGATGATATAGCGTGGCAACGAATAGCCAACCCCCAAGACGCCACCCCTAAGACGCAAAGGAATCGCGGATGCCTCTTCAACGCCACGCCGTCGAGTTTGAAACGCTGGCCCCGGAAACCCTGGCCGCGTGGCGGGAGATTCCACCGGCGATCGTATCGGATTGCATGAACCGCACCCATGCCATGGCCGCCGCCATCAAACCGGTGAAGCCGGGGCTGCGGCTTACCGGACAGGCCCGCACGGTGACCGGCATGGCCGGTGACAACGGCCCCGCCCACGCCGCCATCGCCATGGCCAACGCCGGCGAGATTCTGGTCATCGATGGCGGCGGCTATGACGATGTCGCCCTGTGGGGCGGGATCATGACCAACGCCGCCATCAAGCGCGGGCTCAAAGGCGCCGTCATCGATGGCGCTTGCCGCGATGTTGCCGAGATCCGGGAGCTGGACTTCGCCTGTTTCGCCCGCGCCCATGTGCCATCCGGCCCGCACAAGGGCTTCGGCGGCATCATCGACGGCGCCATTTCGTGCGCCGGCTGCCCGGTCAGCCCCGGTGATTTGGTGCTTGGTGACGACGATGGCGTCGCCGTGGTGCCGTTGGCATGGGCCGACGATATGTTGGCGGCGTCCCAGGAAAAACTTCGCCAGGAACAAGACACCCTGAAGCAGATCGCCGCGGGGAAAACCACGGTCGAACTGCTGGGCATCGGGGAAGTGGAATTGATCGGCGGCTCGAAAGACGATTAAGTTTGTTTACGCCGGGACCTCGCCGGGGGGCGGCTCGGCCAGGGCGCCCTCAGTCCATTCCTGCATTTCAGGCATATTGCTGACGGCTTCCGTGTAGGCCCGGCAAACCGGGCTTAAGCTGACGCCGTAGGTGTGAAACCGCGTCACCACCGGCGCGAACATGATATCGGCGCCGGTAAACGACCCGAACAGGAAATCACCGCCGTCCTTGCCGCCGCCGAACCGTTCCCGGCAGTCCTCCCAGATGTCGGTAATCCGTTTGATGTTTTCGGCCACGCCTTCTTGCTTAATTTTTTCCTGGCCCTCGCCCGGCCATTGGTTTTGCAGGTCCATGGGCATGTGATTACGAAGCGGGCCGAAGCCGCCGTGCATTTCGGCGCTGACGGCGCGGGCAACGGCGCGGGCGTCGCGGCGTTCGGGCCACAGGCCGGCGCCGGGAT
>DUZD01000131.1 GCA_013349695.1 Rhodospirillaceae bacterium | reverse complement strand
GTACACCCCGGCGGGATTCCTGACCCCATACGACGGGCTTCCGAGCTTCCCGGACGGCGTTGCGCGGCGCTTGTGATGGATTGGCATCACGGCGCGCCACGCGCCTAGCCGGGAAACTCGGAAGCCCGTCGTATGGGGTCAGGAATCCCGCCGGGGTGTACTAGGCTCGTGGCGACATTCGGATGCTCCGGCCCGAGGGCCTTCTCCCAGATCAGCGGGGAGCGCTTGTAGAGCGGCTCGGCGGCGGCCCTTATTTTAACGATTACAGGGATTGCGGCCATGCCGATTTATGGTTGGCCGAGGGCGATGACATGTTGCGCCGCGATCAGCCGAGCCAGTAGGAGAGGTGCCCACCGGCACGGCAAACACGTTCCTCCGCCGGTGACGGAAACTGTGACAACCGCGCAACTCCGGCAGCGGAAACGAAGTAAATCCCGGCTGTAGTCTTGTTGCTGGAATATCACGGTGATGTGAAAATGCACCGTTCCGGGCCAGGATCATGTTGACGGCGCCGGCTGACGGGGCTAGTGATGAGGATGCTTCTAACCGTGAGGGGGGAAGCGGAACTCTCGGAAACGTCCTTGTCAATCCCTCTCATAAAACCGGCAAGTCCGGGAAAATGATCATCTACCGCTCACGAACGCCCACACGGTGCGGATAGGTTTTCTCCGGAACCGGCAAAACTAACCGGCCGCAGCCTCTGCGGCCGGTTTTTTCGCGCCGCCGGAAAACCGGTCTTCCCGCTTAAACCCGACCGCCATCCGCGTGGTGCGGGACCATATAGACCTAACGGCCAGGCTGGAGGCTGGCGCGCCGCTCGACGCCGGCATCATGGTCACCTTCGTGGCGCTCGCCTTCGACCTATCGCTGCCGCCCGTCGACACCGCGCCGGTTCCGGAGATCACCGTGACTCTCGATAACGTCTCCCGCGATATCATCCGCCATCTGGACGCCGCGGTGACGACGCAAGACAAGATCGAGATCACCTACCGGCCTTACCTATCGACCGATCTGGAAGGCCCGCAGATGGATCCGCCGATCACCCTGATCCTCACCGAGGTCGAGGCCGATGCCCTCCAGGTCACGGGGCGGGCGCGGATGCTCGATATCGGCAACAAGGCGTTTCCGGGCGAGACCTATACGGCGAAACGGTTCCCTGGATTGGCGAGGTGATCAGGTCTCGTCCCAGGGGTTGACGACGTTCAAATTGGGAAAATCGAAATCCCCGACGTTGCGGGTGGCCAAGGTCAGGCCATGGGTCAGGCGAGCGCCGCCACCGAAGGCCCGTCCGGCGTCGTCCCGCCGGGGTAGACCTGGAGCTCGGCGAACCAGTTGCCGAAACGGGCGCCGAGCACGGTCGCGTCGCCGCCGCCGCGGGCGACATCGACGCCGAGCGAGTCCATTTTCACTCCCCTGGGCTTGGCCGCGTCTTGCCAGCGCGCCTGCGCCGCCGCCACCCAAGGGCTGGGGACCACCTGCCAGGGATTGTCCTCGCGGCCAACCCCGAAATCGCCATTCAGCATCCGCGAGCGCAACGGCTCGGGCAACGCCTGCAGCGTCGCCTTGTAGCCGGTCGCCAGCAGGAACGGATTGTCGTCGATGGCCGACGGGATGAAGGTCCTGGATTTGGGCCCGATCCGCTCGCCCTTGTGCTCGAAGAGGTGCCGGCCCTCGACTTCCGTTTCGGCGCCGCCGATGGTGGCGAACCAGCGGAGCTCGCCCGGCAGGGCCGGGTTCGGGTATTCGGGGTCCAGCCACGGCGCCCAGAACTTGATCACCCACTCGCCTTCCGGCGATGTCGGCGGGTTGCCGGCGCAGACCACCCGGCAGCGCTGGTCCGGATTTGTCGTCCGGTTCCAGCCGAGAAGGAAACGGAACTGCGCTTCCAGGAAATGGCCGATCTCGTCGAAGGCCTTGAAGTCGTGCGGCTGGCCCTGGAAGCCCTGCTCGTCGCCCGGGTTCTGGCAGGCGCCGAAGTGCAGGCGGCGGCCATCGGCGAGCCGCCAAATTTTTTTCTGGTCGTTGTAGCCACCGCGCGAGCCGAGAATCTCGGCGGTGCGCTCGACGATCGCCTGCAGTTGGCGGTATTGGCGTCGGAAGATGGCCGAGTGCCGGTGGGCGTTCAGCGCCAAGCCAATCAAAAGGTCGGTCTTGCCGCCGCCGGCGGCGCCGCCGAAGAACAGGAAATCGGCCTCGCTCTGGTAAGCGTCAGTCTGCGGGCCCGGCCTGGGCAGCCACTTTTCGGCGCCCTCGCCTATCAGCCTGTCGATCCCGGCGAGCTCTGGCTCGGTTAAGAATGACTTCAATTCGATGAGCTCTCTCAAGGTCGCTGAGATGGGACAAGCCCTCTTTTTCCGATGCCAAATGGTTGGTGATCATCCCGGCCTTCTCGCCGCCGGCGGTTTGGCGGCGGGCCGGCAACAGGTGGCGGCCGAGGTCGGCTAACGCGGCGCGTTTGTCGTGCAGCTTGAGGCGGGGCACGCCGCCGGCGCCCTCGACCACCTCGGCGACGGCGGCC
>DUZD01000146.1 GCA_013349695.1 Rhodospirillaceae bacterium | reverse complement strand
TCCCGATGTTTACCGGAGTTCGTCACACCTCCGCGTTCCTCCGCGTCCATTGCGTTATGATTAAACGCCAAGGACGCAGAGGAACGCGGAGGGGAGGAAAGCCGCGGCGAGCCATAAGAATACAAAATGTCGATCTGACCGGAAGCAAGGGGATAAGCCTTTCTTGATAATAGGAATTTCAATTCGTATGGTGTCCTCCGACTGCCGACTATTTATGGCACCATTTGTGCTCCTGAGGGGTAACCGGCAAAGGTCGGTTAAATAAGGGAGGTTGACGATGGCTAAAGAGGGAAGGTCACGAGGGGTTTCTAGGCAGAATTTCATGAAGGCGTCTGGAATAGTGGTGCTGGCCGTGGTGCTTCTCGCGCTGCCCCGGAGCAGCTGGGCCCAAGGCGCCTACAGGCTCGAGGTTCCACTGGGCCTGGATGCGGATCAGATGGTGATTCCCAAGGATAATCCCCTCACCGCGGCGAAGGTCGAACTGGGCAAGATTCTCTTTTTCGACCCGCGCCTCTCGGGCGACGACACGGTGGCCTGCGCGAGCTGCCACAGTCCCCAGTTTGGCTTCTCCAACGGCTTGGCCACGGCCATTGGGGTCGAGGGCCAGCGAGGCGGGCGGAGCTCACCGGTCGCGATCAACCGGGTCTTCAGCACGCTCCAGTTCTGGGATGGCCGCGCCGCTTCCGTCGAAGACCAAGCGCTCGGGCCCATCCAGGCCTCGATCGAGATGGGACACGACCTGGAGGCCGCGGTGGCGAAGCTAAAGGGGATTCCAGGCTACTCCGAGCTATTCGGCAAGGCATTCGGGACGGATGTAACGTCGGACGGGATCGCCAAAGCCATCGCTTCCTTCGAGCGAACGCTTCTCTCGGGCAATTCGCGCTTCGACCGGTACAAGGCGGGCCATATTAGCGCCCTCACGCCCGAGGCCCGGCGGGGCTGGCAGATATTCATGAAGAAGGCAAACTGCGCGACCTGCCATGCAGGCTTCAATTTCACTGACGAGGACTTTCACAACATCGGTGTGGGCATGGACAAACCGGAGCCCGACCTGGGGCGCTTTGACGTAACGAAAGTGGACACGGACCGCGGGGCGTTCAAGACTCCCACGCTGCGGGACGTCGCCCTGAGCGCCCCCTACATGCACGACGGGAGCCGGAAGTCGCTGGTGGAAGTCATCGACTACTATGATCGGGGCGGGACGAAAAACACCTGGCTCGACAAGGGCATGAAGCCCTTAGGCCTGACCGGCCAGGAGAAACAGGATCTCTTGTCGTTCCTGAAGGCGCTGACGGGAGCGCCCATCGTGGTCCAGGTGCCGCGCCTTCCCGAGTGAGCCTTAGTGCTGTCGCCGCAGTCGGGGCAACAGTCGGGGACCATACGCATTTAAATTCCTATATCAAGAAATGGGGCCAGGGTCGATTTAATGTTTGTCTCTGTGATCTCTGTGCCTCTTCTGTGCGCTCTGTGTTGAAAAACGACGTTGCCCCAGCCGCCGCGTCGCCCGCCGAAGCCGCGCTGGAAGCAACAGGTTTATTTTAATACGGAGAACAAAGAGGAAGCAGATAAGGCACGGAGATCACAGAGATATATCACTGGATCAACGGTTTCCGACCTTGATATGGGATTCTCCGAAGCCGCGGTCACTCGACGATAATGTTGCCGCCAAATCCAAATCCGGGGACCAAAGGGTTAAAAAAGAAATGACTGTCGAAGGAATATTCCCCGTCACGAGTGGGCACAAGCCTGAGCTCGGCTGTCTCCTGTTCCGGGATGACGAGGACATTAATGCATGTTTCCGCTGAATCCTTCTTGCCGACACTCAACTTGTCTATGGCGACCGTGCGGAAGAAGTCATGAGCCTGGAAAAAGCGCCAAGTGTCGTCGCCATTGCTGATCCTCAGAACATAGGGGCTGTTTTGCTTGAGCCTGATAAGCGGCGGGGTGAATTCATCGTATCTGATCCTGATGTCGATGGTTGTCGCCTTCGACCAGTCCGCGGCTTGAATGTGTTTGCCCGGATCAGCGATACAAGGGGAGATCATGAAATCGGTGATCGGCTCACCGTCCCTGTCGCAAGCCGACAGCGCCGATAGTGCCGCGACAACGAAAATAGTGCGCCATGCCATGCTCATACTACACCTCCTTGACACCCACCGCGTCAAAAATCCGTGCTGGCGGACCGACGCAAACCGGGAGAGAAAATATCAGGATCGCGAATACGATACCAAGCGAAAACGAAAAAATCATAATGGATCCGGAAGTTTATATTCGCTGTCGGATGCTTGTAAAATCTCGTGCGGCCGCCGTCGGGGTTTGACGCCGGCCCGTCCGTTTCCCTCCGGCCGGAATTCCGCCGACAGAGATTCCCAAAAATCAAACCACCCTCCCGGATTCCATTCACCGAATCTTAAGACTGCAAAGACATAATTGCCATATCGGGCAATCAAATCGCCTCGATCCATTGAGGCTCCTGGCTTGTGCTTTGTGGGAAAACCGGTCGCCGTGGATATCAACAAACTTGCTCTCTTCAGCATCGTCAAAAAGCGCATGAACTGGCTCTCCCAGCGCC
>DUZD01000145.1 GCA_013349695.1 Rhodospirillaceae bacterium | reverse complement strand
CAAAATCATACGGCATTTCAATAGGTTAATCTACGCTCACCGTTAAATTCGCGACGCGTCGTGAATAATTCGGGCTAGGTTACTGCCGCGAACCGGTGGAGGTCTGGAGAGGTCGGCATTTGCAAGACATCCCGGTGACGAAATCACAGGAATCCAAAGCACCGAAGATTCAGCTGCCGAAACCGGCCGTTCCGGAGCCGGCCGCTCCGAAACCGGCGGCTCCAAAACCGGCCGCCCCGGAGCCGGCCGCCCCGAAACCCACGGCACCCGTGCCTACGGGGAAGCTTTGCGACAAGTCCTTGAGCGAGTTCTGGAAACAAGGAAAACACTTGATCAAGGGAACGACTTACTGGCTTTCTCAGGTCTATACGATCGATCGGAACGGCGACGGAATTACGGAAGACGTGGGGTTCAGACTTAAGGCGAAAGGAAAACCCGATCTTCTCATTAGCTATTTAGCCGATGGCAACCAGATTTCGGCCAGATCTCTGCCCAGACTGGCGTTGCCCGACGAAACCCTGATTCAACGGCTTTGTTTCGGCCAACTCATATTCGCGGAGCTGTCGAAGAAACAACTGGTGCCGGTCGAGAAAAAAAAGGTATTCGATATTCCCGATCTGGCCCGTGAAATGAAGATTAAAACGGGAGAAATTTCCGAAGAGCCCGAGACGGCAGCCAAGGGCGACGCGGAAAAAACAATCGGGACAACAATTTGGATAAGCATTGCCGCCGGTTTGTTCGTTCTTTTTGCCGCCGGCGGCCTCATCGCTTTTTTGACTCGCCGCAAATGGTTGCCGAAACTTAAAAAGTCGGCGGAGGACGATGATGATGATGATGATTTTTAGTAATTAGATGAACAAGGTAGAGGTGATAATGAGGATCGATACCAGGTTATCGGCGGCGGTTCTTCCGAAAGCTTGTGTGTCCCCGGCGCTGACGGTTTGCACGCCGGCGAAGGAACTGACAGTCTCGCCATCGGCGCTGTTGACCGCGCCCCTTCATTGCCTGCCGAAGCACGATCATTCCCGGCCATAGGCGCCTTCGGTATGCATCCGGCCATGTCAAGTGGTATCAAATGGGCGCACCCTTGTCCGGCAGCCACCAACAGGGCTATAAGCGCCGCCAAAAGACAATGCCTACGCCATGATTGAAATCGTCTTCAAAGCCTACCGCGGCATTCTAGTCCGTTGGGTCGATCTGGTTCGCCGGTTTGCCCTCGCCGTCCTTTTGGTCTCGGTAGCCGTAACCTTGGGGGTCGCGGTGTACTTGGAAAGCAACATGGCCATCAACACCGATCTATCCGACATGATGTCGCCGGAATTGGAATACCGCAAACAATCCCGGGCGATCGGCAAGGCCTTTCCGCAGTTCTCGGACAACATCCTCATCGTCATCGACGGCGAGACTTCGGATCTCGCCGACGACGCGGCCGCTGTTTTAACGGCGCGGCTACGGAAAAAACCGGAGCTGTTCGGCGGCATTTACGATTTGAGGGGGGAAGCCTTTTTTCACCGCAACGGGCTGTTGCTTATGGAGTTGGATGAACTGGCCGATCTCAGCGACCGGCTGGCCGAGGCGCAACCCTTCCTTGGCACATTATGGCGCGACCCAACCTTGCGCGGCCTGTTTCGGATGCTGGGGCTCGCCATCAACGAGGTTCTCAAGGAAGACGGAACCGCGATAGAGATCGAAAAGGTGCTTACCGCCATCGCCGAAGTCATCGAGGCCCAGGCGGAGGGACGATTCCGTCATCTCTCCTGGCAGCGCCTGATGATGGGCAACGGTGACGAGGAAGAGGTGGCAAGACGTTTCATTCAAATCCAACCCGCTCTCGATTTCACCTCCCTGCAACCGGCGACCGCTGCCATGGGGGCCTTGCGGCGGATCGCCGCCGACTTGAAGTTGGATCAAGACCATGGTGTCCGGGTCCGTTTGACAGGTTCGGCGGCGTTGTCCCAGGAAGAATTCAAGACCGTCGAGAAAGGCATGGGTCTGGCCGCCTTCCTGTCCCTGATTCTGGTCATTGGATTGTTGCTGGGCGGTCTGCGCTCGCCGCGTCTGGTGGTCGCGACGCTGACCACCCTGATCATGGGCCTGATTTGGACCGCCGGATTCGCCATTGCCGCCATCGGTCAGCTGACCCTGATTTCAGTGGCGTTCGCCGTACTGTTCATTGGTTTGAGCGTCGATTTCGGCATTCATTTCGGCCTCCGCTACAAAGAGGAAATCGACCGGGCCGCTTCCCACGCGGCGTCTTTACGTTACGCCGCGAAGGGCGTCGGCGGAGCATTGACCCTGTCCGCCGTGGCGGCGGCCATGGCTTTCTATTCCTTCCTGCCGACGCCTTATCTGGGACTGGCGGAACTTGGGCTGATCGCCGGAACCGGCATGTTCATCGCTTTTTTCGCCAATCTGACCGTTCTTCCCGCCATTCTGACCTTGATGCCGCCCGGCATGACCAGGGGGACAGGGACTGGGCGGCGTCGCTTCGCGGGGTCGACTTTGGTTCTGGGGCATGCCGGCGTTATCCTTTGGGCAGCCTTGGCCCTTGGTTTGGCCGCCATCGTCCTGTTGCCGCAAGCCCGCTTCGACT
>DUZD01000162.1 GCA_013349695.1 Rhodospirillaceae bacterium | reverse complement strand
CGGCGTTGCGCGGCGCTTGTGATGGATTGACATCACGGCGCGCCACGCGCCTAGCCGGGAAACTCGGAAGCCCGTCGTATGGGGTCAGGAATCCCGCCGGGGTGTACTAGTGGCCCGCCGGGGAGGACGCGGCGGCAAATGGGAAATTCAGCCGCCGAGGCGCTCCATGATGTCCGCGAACACGGCTTCGAGCATGGCGCGGGTGAGTCTGCCGGTGTTGGTGTTGTAGCGCGAACAGTGGTAGCTGTCGGCGAGCACCAGCCCTTGCGGCAGGCGGTGAAAGGCGTGGTGGGCGAATTTCCAGGCGCTTTTTTTCTCGCCCACGGCCGCCACCACGGCGCCGTGGGCGATGGTGCCGAGGGCGAGAATGACCTTGAGGTTCGGCATGCCGTCGATCTCGGCGGCGAGAAACCGCCGGCAGGCCGCCGCTTCCGCCGCCGTCGGCGCGTTCGCCGGCGGCACGCAACGGACGGCGTTGGTCACCCGGCAACCAATCAGGCTCAGGCCGTCGTCGGCCCGGCGGCCGTAATCTCCGTGGGCGAGGGCGAATGTCTTCAGGGTTCCATACAGGAGATCGCCGGCGAAATCGCCGGTAAAAGGCCGGCCCGTGCGGTTGGCTCCTTTAAGCCCCGGCGCCAGCCCGACAATCAGCAAGGATGCGTCCCTGCCCCCGAAGGAGGGAACCGGACCGTTGTGCCAGCCGGGATAGGCGCCCCGGTTGGCGTGGCGGAAATCGACCAGGCGCGGGCACAGCCGGCAATCCGGTTCCGGACTTGCGGGCACGGAACGAATTTCAGGCTGTTTCCAGGTGAGTTTCGGGGGTCGGCAACAGCCCGTCGCCGGGTTCTTCTTCGTCCTTATCAGCGAGGCGGGTGATGTCGGACTGAATGTCCTGCAGTTCAATGAAATAGTCGGCTTGGCGCCTGAGCTCGTCGGCGACCATGGCCGGTTGCGAGCGGACGGTGCTGACGATGCTGACGCGGACGCCCTTGCGCTGCACCGCTTCGACCAGACGGCGGAAGTCGCCGTCGCCGGAAAAGATGACGATATGATCGATGAATTGGGCCATCTCCATGACGTCGACGGCGAGCTCGATGTCCATGTTGCCCTTGATCTTGCGGCGGCCGGTGGCGTCGGTGAATTCCTTGGTCAGCTTGGTGACCATGGTGTATCCATTGTAGTCCAGCCAATCGACCAGCGGACGAATGGGCGAGTATTCCTGATCCTCGAGGAGGGCGGTGTAATAAAAAGCGCGGATCAGGTGGCCTTTGGAAGCGAATAGTTCGAGCAGCCGCTTATAGTCGATATCGAAATTCAGTGCCCGGGCGGCGGCGTAGAGATTAGAGCCGTCAATGAACAGGCCAATGCGTTCCCGCGGATAAAAAATCATTGTTCTAAATCCTTTTGTTTCAAATGTTTTCGACAAAGTTTGAAAGCGTCATTAAAAATCTGCCGGCGGCGAAAATAATCAACCCGACGGTAGCAATATCCGTTTTTTATTAGTTAAGGCCGACATGCGGCGGCGGCAAGGGGGAATGCCGTGGCGGAGGAAAGGTTTTGATATTCATCGGCGTCGGCGCCAATCTGCCGAGTCCGCTGCACGGGCCGCCCCGGGCCACCTGCGGGGCGGCGTTGGCCGCCATGGCCGAGGCCGGGCTGACCATCCGGCGCCGCTCGCGCTGGTATCGAAGCGCGCCGGTGCCAGCCTCGCGCCAACCCTGGTTCGTCAACGGCGTCGCCGAGGTCGAAACGGCGTTGTCGCCGCCCCAGGCGTTGGACGCGTTGCTGGCCATCGAGGCCCGGCTCGGACGCCGCCGCCGGGCGCGCAACGAGCCGCGTATCGTCGATTTGGACCTCCTCGATTATGACGCCATGGTGACCGGCCCCGGCGACGGCGTTGCATTGCCGCATCCGCGTATGCACGAACGCCCCTTCGTCCTCCTGCCCCTGGCCGAATTGGTCCGGGGCTGGCGTCATCCGGTCACGGGCATCGGCATCGCCGAGCTGATCAAGGCCTTGCCGGCGGATCAGGCCGCCGAACCCATGGCGGATGCGGCGGGTGCTTTCGGAACCGAGTGGACGGCAATTTGAATCCTTGCGCGGCGGCGGGCGCGGCGGTGGCCGTGCCGGGGAAAAGGCGGCCGCCGCCATTGCCAAGGGTGTGTGCGGGCCTTGCCTTATATTGCCATGCACAATATATAATCTCGGCGAAGCGGACATTACTTTCCCATCCCAACTCATGACACAGGAGACGCCTTCATGGCTCGTGTCACCGTGGAAGACTGCACCACCAAGATTCCGAATCGGTTCGAACTGGTCATGCTGGCGGCGCAGCGAGCCCGCAGCATATCGGCCGGCGTGCCGCTCACCGTCGAAAAGGACAACGACAAAAACCCCGTTATCGCCCTGCGCGAGATCGCCGATGAGACAATCGACCTGAAAGAACTGGAGGACGGCCTGATCAAAGGCCTGCAGAAACACGTGGAAATGGAGGAGCCGGAAGAGGACGAGGTGGATTATCTCGCCATCCAACAGGAGCTGACCGAAGAGTCCGGCGCACCCGCTGTTCCCACGGAGCCCGCTGTTCCCACGGAG
>DUZD01000238.1 GCA_013349695.1 Rhodospirillaceae bacterium | reverse complement strand
CTTGGGCCTGATTGATGATTTGCGACGAAGACCCGCTCCGGCCTAGGCCGAGAAAATCTACGGTGAGGTAAAAACGGTGGGAGAGGTGTGTCTGGATGACGAGAAAACTAACCGAATGGGATTCCGAACACGGACAGATCATCAAATTGGGACTGTCGTATGGCCGAAGAGCAGGGCAAACCCATAAAAAGGCTTATCCCCTTGCGTCCGGTGCCACAATATCCCGAGGCCTGCCGCTGTTCCCCATATAAGCTTGAAAAGCCGCTTTTCCATCTCCACTGGCAAAACCCATTTCACAGCCATAGAATGATACCGATGGTTCCGTCGGTTGCCTTGCCGTGGCTATCGCGGGCGGCCTGGACGGCGGTTTCTTCCGAATGGGTTGAAGGAATTTCCGGAAACGGGGTCGGAAACGGGATCAATGACGAAAACGACGCTTAGCAAGGAAGAAGTCTCCAAATTGCTCGCTGGTCCTTCGGAAGCGATCGGCGCCGAGACGGCGGCCGAGATCGCCGCCCAATTCGGCGAGGGCGGCCTCACCGAGGCCGAGCGCTAGCTGGCGGAAGAAATATTCCGCATGATGGTCAAGGATGCCGAGGTGCGCGTTTGCGAGGCGCTGGCCAAAAACCTCAAGGAAAACCCCATGGTGCCCCACGATGTGGCCAAAACCCTGGCCCAGGACGTGGACAGCGTGGCCATGCCGGTCTTGCTATCCTCGGAGGTTCTCGACGACGAGGATTTGATCGAGATTGTGCGCGGCCGCAACGTCGCCAAACAGGTGGCCATCGCCAAACGCCAGACGGTGTCGGAAAATGTTTCCCAGGCCTTGGTGAACACCGAGAACGAGGCCGTTGTCGCCTCTCTCGTCTCCAACGTAGGCGCGGAAATTTCGGAAGAGTCCCTGACCAAGGTGATCGACGATTTCGGCGAGGTCGAATCCATTCAGACCGCCATGGTGTCCCGGCCGAAACTGCCGATCACCGTGTCCGAACGGCTGGTGATCCTGGTCTCGGAAAACTTGAAGGAAGAACTGGCTAAACGCCATGAACTTCCGGCCGACTTGGCGACGGGCTTGATTCTGCAAAGCCGCGAACACGCCATCATCTCGCTTTCCAGCGAGGGTGACGAAGACGACCTGGAAAAACTGATCCACCATTTGCAAGAAAACGGACGATTGACGCCGTCCATCGTGCTTAGAGCGCTTTGCCTTGGGGATCTTAATTTTTACGAAATCGCCATGGCCAGGCTGGCGGATGTGCTACTGGTCAACGCCCGCCAGTTAATCCATGATTCGGGGTCTTTGGGGCTAAAGGCCATTTACGAAAAGACGGGCCTCCCCAAAGCCCATTTCCCGGCCGCGCGCGCCGCCATCGACGTGGCGCGGGAGACCGATTACGACGGCGGCGAACACGACCGCGAACGCTACTCCCGGCGGATGATCGAGCGCATTCTCACCCAATACGGCGACCTTGGCGTGGATTTCGAGGCTGATGATCTTGAATACCTGTTGGCCAAGATGGGCGATCTGCCGGCCGACAGCCTGGATGTCGGCTGGAAGGAATTGTCGCCGAAAACCGGCCGTCTCTCGTGATCGATTTTTCGATGGCCGTCTCGCCAAGCTGAAAGGTCATCATTTTCGCCCGTTCGACGCGGGATCTAGCGACGGCAACGAACTCCCAGGCATAGCGGTCCGCGAACAGGGCGAGCTTGAGCAGGCCCCAGGTAAAGGTGCCGGTTTTGCGGCTGTGTTTTCCAATGTTCCTGGTCGGGCGCAGTCTCAAAGCGGACGTTCCGACGATTTGAGACCGCTTGGCGTAGAAAAGCCGCCATTTTCGGCAGGTGGCTGGAGCCGCCGCCGATAGCCGTTTCCGGTCCCGATCATAGGGGCCTGTTGTCTGGCCGCTGGGCTCCTTGCGCGATTAGCAGGCCATCCGCTTTCGCGCCAGCTTGGCTCCAATAATGACCGCTGCCAGCGGTCCACCGGTAGACGCGCCAATCAACAGATACGGAGCACCTCCAAGACAAGGAATAATGCCAATCAGATAAGCGAAGTCATCGAAGTCGAAGCCCCACCGCCCGTTGAAGGTCTTTTCGCCTTCCTTCATGCCCTGTTCATTGATTTCCGCCAAGACGCCGGCAAGGAACACTCCGCCCCCGGCCAGGCCGCCAATGATCAGCCATATATCGCCAGGGATCCCGAGAACCCCGCCCAGCGCGGCGCTGATCGAAATCCCAAGACCAAGAGCCGCGAAGACAATTCCGTTGAAGACGATGTCGCCGATAAGATCAAAAAGATAGCCGACGCGCGAACTCAGCCCGGTCATGCGGGCGAACTCGCCGTCGCACCGATCCAGAAAAGCGGAACCAACCCAGAGCAGGCCGCCCGACATCATGTCGCCTCTGAAAAAGAAACCGCAAGCCGCCGTCGCCGCGGCCCAGCGGAGCGCGGTAATATGATTGGGTGTCAGGCGCGTACCGATAAAGGGACGAAAACAAGCCCGCGCCGCCCGCCGGGTCCACGAATAATACCGGAGACTCTGATCTTCAGCCATCGGCTTCAGCTACCTTGCTCTCGGATGTCTGGCGGGTTTTCATCCAATGACGGCCCTCGAGTCCCTGCCATATTATCAATGCCGGAACACCCAACATGACGTGGCGGACACGCTTCACCAGCGACAGGGCGAGACCGATATCCGGCGTCAGCCCGATC
>DUZD01000161.1 GCA_013349695.1 Rhodospirillaceae bacterium | reverse complement strand
CAGTGGCGCGACGCAAGCCGCCGGAGAGAGCTTCCAGCCGCGTTGGCGCTGCTTCTGTCCGCGGATTTGGCTGGCCCGGCCAAGTGGCGCGGCGAAGGCTTCCTCCAGGCCCTCGTCACCCTCGGTCTTGCGCCGGATGTCGCGAATGAGCCGGCCCAGGCGGGTGCGTAGGAACTTGATCCGCCTGTTCATCCGCTTGACCTCGCCGCATGATTGAGTGACCATCGGGATCGGAAGTTACGCCGAAAACAAATTTCCACCAACTATCGGACACGACCAGGAACGCCGCTCTCGAACTCAAAACCGTGACTTGACGCGTTTTGACCTAACAATCGGCGATGAGATGATTCGCAATTTACCGAAGCGACACCTCGTTTTTCATGTCGTTCATGAGGCCGTTCTAAGAGGCGCGCCACCGAGAGATATCCTTCCACCAGATCGAGCTTGGGTCATCGTAAACGGAGAGCATGATAGTGACAGTTTTTTAGAGGGAGCTCGGAATGATCGCGAACCTGGAAGTTCATCGGCCTCGATCAAACGCTTTTTTTACGGAAGACGATGAATTGATGCCCTGGGACGGAAAAACTTTTGCGCTCACCAAACAATGGGGACAAAGCGCCCGGAACAACGTCGACCGGATCATAAAGGAATTCGATCTGGAAGATATTTCTTATCACGAAACTTCATGAGCGGTGTTTTTGAAACAGTTTACGTAATTCAAACTCCATCACTTCCAGCAATTAAACATGGGGTGTGGGGCCTTTGGCTCCACGAAAGGCTGGCGCGCCAGCGCCGGCGTAAGCCCTATGCCGCCCCCTATCAAGCCGCCGCCGCCTCGACGCCGTTGATGGTGAGGCCGCCGTCGCCGGCCGAGACGCTTACCGTTTCGCCGTCGCCGACCTCGCCGGCGAGAATCAGGCCGGCCAACGGGTTCTGCAGGGCGCGCTGGATCACCCGCTTCAGGGGCCTGGCCCCGTAAACCGGATCGAAACCCTTGTCGGCAAGCCAGGCCCGCGCCGCGGCGTCGAGATCGAGCTTGATCTTGCGCTCGGAAAGAAGCCGGCAAAGTCCCTCGAGCTGGATGTCGACAATGCCGGCCATATGCTCGCGGAAAAGGCGGTGGAAAAGAATGATCTCGTCCAAACGGTTGAGGAATTCCGGCCGGAAGGCGGCGCGCACCACCTCCATCACCTGCCCTTGAACCTCCGTCGAATCGTGGCCTTCCCGCTGACCGGCTAAGATGTCGCCGCCCAGGTTCGAGGTCAGCACGATGAGGGCATTGCGGAAATCGACCGTGCGGCCCTGGCCGTCGGTCAGGCGGCCGTCGTCCAAGACCTGCAAAAGGATGTTGAAGACGTCCGGATGGGCCTTTTCCACCTCGTCGAAGAGGATCACCTGGTAGGGCCGGCGGCGCACCGCCTCGGTCAGGGCGCCGCCCTCTTGGTAGCCGACGTAGCCCGGCGGCGCGCCGATCAGCCGCGCCACGGCGTGCTTTTCCATGTATTCGGACATGTCGATGCGGACCATCGCCTGCTCGTCGTCGAAGAGGAATTCGGCGAGCGCCTTGCTGAGCTCCGTCTTGCCGACGCCGGTCGGACCCAGGAACAGGAACGAGCCGATCGGACGGCTGGAGTCCTGGAGGCCGGCGCGGGCGCGGCGAACGGCGTCGGAGATGCAGGCCAGGGCCTCGTCCTGGCCGATGACGCGGGCGCCAAGCGCTTCCTCCATATGCAAGAGTTTCTGGCGCTCGCCCCGCAGCATCCTGTCGACGGGGATGCCGGTCCAGCGGGCAACGATGGTGGCGATGTGTTCCGGGGTCACCGCTTCCTCGAGCATGGTGGCGGTCGATTCGGCTGGCTCCGCCTCCTCTAGCCTGGCCTCCAGCTTGGGGATCAGGTCGTATTGCAGTTCGCCCGCCTTATCGAGCTCGCCGGCGCGCAGGGTCCGTTCGTAGGCGATGCGGGCCCGGTCCAGCTGTTCCTTGATCTTGGTGGCGTCGGCGAGGGCGGCCTTTTCCGCCCGCCACCGCTCCGAGAGCCGGTGCGAGCTTTTCTCCAGCTCGGCGAGTTCGCCTTCGAGCTTTTTCAGGCGTTCCCTGGAGGCCTTGTCGCTTTCCTTTTTCAAGGCCTCGCGCTCGATCTTGAGCTGGACGATGCGGCGGTCCATCTCGTCGATCTCCTCGGGCTTGGAATCAATTTCCATCTTCAGCCGCGCCGCCGCCTCGTCGACAAGGTCGATGGCCTTATCGGGCAGGAAACGGTCGGAGATATAACGGTTCGACAGCGTCGCCGCCGAGACCAGGGCGCTATCGGAGATTCTGACACCATGGTGGAGTTCGTATTTCTCCTTGATGCCGCGAAGGATCGAGATGGTATCCTCGACGGTCGGCTCGGCGACGTAGACCGGCTGGAAGCGGCGCGCCAGGGCGGCGTCCTTTTCGACATGTTTTCGGTACTCGTTCAAGGTCGTGGCGCTGACGCAATGGAGGTCGCCGCGGGCCAAGGCCGGTTTCAGCAGGTTCGAGGCGTCCATCGAGCCCTCGGCGGCGCCGGCGCCGACCAGGGTGTGCATTTCGTCGATGAAAAGGACGATCTCGCTTTCCGCCGCCATGACCTCGGAGAGCACCGCTTTCAGGCGCTCCTCGAACTCGCCCCTGAACTTGGCGCCGGCGACCAGGGCGCCGAGATCGAGGACCATCAGCCTTTTGCCTTTCAGGCTTTCCG
>DUZD01000115.1 GCA_013349695.1 Rhodospirillaceae bacterium | reverse complement strand
AACCCAGAGTTACCAGAAAAACCGGCAAAGCCCTATGGTGTGATCTCGTGGGCCGGCGACAGCACCGTAACGCCGCCGTTCTCAAGCCGCGCTTGCAGCCCTGCCCATGTCACGGCGTCCAGCCGCGGGCCGAGGGCGGTCACCTCGCGGGCGAGCCAATCAAGAACGTCGGCGAAGGGCCGGGCGGAGGCGATGACGAGGATCCGGTAGGTCAGCGGTTCCTTGATCCGGCGCCGGAGATCCACCCTGAGCGAATCGGCGCTGCCTTCGGACATCAGATAGCCTTGCAAAGACGGTTTCGTCCGAACGAAGGTCGAATATCCTTCGCCTTCCGAGACAACGGCCCAGACGTAGGCAGGCCCGTCTCTGTTGGTGAGCCGGTATTCGAGAGCGCACAGGCCCCGCGCGGAGATCGCCTTGAACTGCCCCGCCGCCGATCGCGCCACTTCCACGACCTCGGGTTCGGCGGTTCCGAAATGAACAGCGGCGCAACTCTTACCCTCTGGCGCCCGGGTCTCCACCGCGACGAGAGCCAGATCATCGTCGTATGGAGCCGCCGAAGCGAGGAAAGCCTGATAGCCGCGCAAGATGAGCTTGCACGGCGAACACGCGTCGTTCTCCACCTTGCTGAACGCGGCATCGAGTTTACCGAAGTCGCCCCCTTCGGCCAGCGCCAGCCAATCCGCCACTCCGGACCGCCAAGCGGTTACTCCGAGCAGAACCGCGAGCACGGCGAGACCGCCCATGACCAATGCCGTTCTCGCGGCGGGGAGACGCAGGGGTAACGTGGTTTCTGTTTCCTCGGGTCTTATCTTCGATTCCCGTGGCGGCGTGGGTTCGTCCAAACCCAGGGCACAGAAGAGGTCCCCGGCGCCGTCCACCGGCACGATGCGGCGGGATTGCGTGCCGATGCCGTGTTCGCGCAGCCAGGACTCATCAAGTTCGGTGAAGTCCTCCCGAGGCAGGAAGACCATCACCGGGATCCCGTCTGTCTCGAGTTTTGAAAACAGGCGCCCGGAGCGCCGCAGCTTCTCGGCCACATGATCCACCGCCCCGACCTCGAGGTCGCGGTTAACCTCGCCAGTCAACCAGATCGCCTGCGCCGCTGCTTCCCGCTTGCCCGCCAGACGGCCGGCCAAGAACAGAGCATGGGCGGCGAAGACGCCCAGCTGCCAGCTCATCCCCTCGGAGATGTGCCGCGACACGTCCATGCGGAAAGCCGAATGCCCGAAACACTTCTCGATGACGCCGGTGGGCTCACGCACGAAGGCGTCGTAGCCGGCGCTGATCGGCAGGGCCATGGCCTTGCTGTCGAGACAGACGACGGATTTGATCCCGGGGTCTTCCTCGGTGATCCGCTGAATCTCAGCGGGGCCTTCGGTGGTTGCGATATAGACCCGGACCGAGTTCAACGGAGGAAGACCTCCGTCTTGTTGTCCTGGAGGGCCTTCACGAGGTCGGATTCCGCATCGGCCAGGATTTGAATGGTTTTCTCCTGCGCCTCCGGGAGCGGGTGTTTCCGGCACTGGCGCTCGCCGCCGATGACGAACAGGGCCTTCGGCGGGGGAGATGAAGGGTCGAGAAGATCGATCTGGATATAGACCTGTGACGGTTCGGCGTGGGAGCCGCGGAGGTGAATCCTGAACCCTTCCCACTCCCGGGTCGTCACGGGACCGGAACTGGCCGCCGCAAGGTGCGGAAAACGGCACAGGGAGGTCTTTTCGAGCAATCGGTGAAAGTCTTCGCGCAGCTTTTCGTCGTGGCCGATGGCGCGTTCGACCTCGTCTCCTCCGGGGCACTCCGGGTTGACAGCGTAATCGTAAAGATCAGCAAATCCAATGCGGTATTCCCGGCCTTCTCCAGGGGGCTCCTCACCGCCAAGGGCATCGAGCGTCGACAGGGCATCGAAGACCTTCTCGGCAAGTGCCTTCTGCTTTGCGGTGAACGTTACCCATGTCCTCGTCATCGGACCCCTCCATACAAGAGTTGAAACTGCGTGCGGAACGTGCCGCTGTCAGCCTCGAACTGCCCGGCCCAATCGCCTTGCGGAAGCACCACCCGCGAGAGTTCGCCGCAAAAGGCCGTGACCTGCCCGTCGATCTCGAGAAGGGCCCGCGCCCCCTCCGCGAACCCCCGTGCAATGTTTGGTTCGGCCGCCACCTCCTCTTCGCCGAACCCCTGGCGCGAAAGTCCCTTGAACGCCCGTCCCGCCTCTTCCACCAGCGCGGAGATCTCGGGTCCCACCTTGTCGGCGTCCCCGATGACGGACATGAAACGTTCGGCCACCACCGCACCGCCGAGCGCCACCACGTTGTCCGCGCCGCCGTCGCCGACCGAAAGCACCTCGGCCAACGGCTCGAGGTCGAGGTTCGGCTGCAGAGCCATCAGCAGGGTGATTGCTTCCGAGTCGCGACTCCGGATCAAGGCATACAGGCTGGCCAGCAGCGTCCGCTCAATGTGCGCCGAAAGCCCCTCGAAGCTCTCCTTGCAAAGCAGGTAGTCCCCGGAGACGCAGTCGTCGATGAAGGCGCCGAGCCCATCGGCGGTCAGTTTCCGACGCAGGGCCTGGGTGATCCGCGCCTGCCCCTTGCCGAAGACCTCGCACCGCATCAGGGACAAGGGCAACTCAAAGGCTGTTCGTCCGCATTCGACGAGTAGTTCAAGCGCTGCCGTTTCCTGTTTGTTGAGGAACTTGATGGCGCCGGCCGGCGGTTCCCGCAGCGCCATCAGCGGATTCCGGGCCTCGTCAACCGTCTCGACCAGGCC
>DUZD01000221.1 GCA_013349695.1 Rhodospirillaceae bacterium | reverse complement strand
TTGGGCCCGAGCAGCCAATAGCCGCCGCTGTTGACGAGAAGGTTCTCTCCTTCGCCGAGAGCCATGCTCGCGGCGAAACGCTCGAGCATCGCCGCGCCCATGTAGTTCAGCACGACAACGCCGATCTTATGGCCGCCCTCGCCGAAGACCGGCGTGCCGACGCGGAGGACGGGCTTCAGCGGTTCTTCGATCCGCCCCCGTTCGATGTTGAGATCGAGGGGCGAGACGTATACCTCGCCGTTGGCCAGTGCGATGGTTTCCCGGAAATAATAGCGTTTCGATTTGTCCTGCAGATCCTCGTCCGGCACGATGGCGGGGGCGCCGCCGTTGACGTTGACGCGGACAACCTCCATGCCGGCCGCGTCGAGGAAGCGGACCTGGTCGTGAACCCGTTTTTCCTTGGCGAAAACGAGGAACTGGCGTTTGAGTTTTTCCCTGTCGGCTTCGGCGAACTCGCCGCTTTGCGCCAGGATCAGGACGTCGGTGGCGAGGGCGCCCAAATCGCTGGCGAGGCTGTTCCTTCCCAGTTCGACATGGCGCGTTTCCCGATTTTGCAGGGCGGTTTTCTCGAACTCGATATCGACGAAGTGAAAGGTCAGTAAGGCGGCCGTCAATAGCGCCGCCACCGGCAGGAAAACGACCAGGAATTGCCGCGTCTCCGCCCATTTGCCAAGGACCGGCCCGCCGGCGTCGCCAGGCCGCCCTTCTGGAAATGAGTTCATCGTTTCCGCCATCGGATTCTCTAGAACGCCTGCCGCCTCTGTCGTCCTTGCCAAAGGGGGCTTGCCGATGGATTGCAAAATAGGGATATCATGGCGCTCACCTTACAATAACCTAACAAACGCCGAATGACAGGCATAACGACCCCCCCCCGTCCGATTGCCAACCCTTTGGCATGGGCCAAAAAGGCGTCCATTTCGGCGCCGTCAAGGCGCTCGGCCGAAGGAGGCCCCATTTAGAGCCATATATTTTTTATTTGCAAAGCTGTAATTGCCATCACAGTTTACTGATGGGTTGTTGAATCAGCGCCGACCCCACGTGCACCGTAAAGGCGGTAAGGTGTTGCCCAAGACCATGGCGTGTATCATCCGTCAATCCGGCTTGCCGAAGTTCTTGTTTAAGTAGTCCGCGGCCTCGGGTTGGCTTTATTGGTCTGGGGTCCTCGCCGCCGCGAGAACATCTTGATGGAAGGCCAAGCCGAGTTCATCGACGGCCATCCCGAAGGTTTTAATCCGCATGACCGGGCGTTTGCCATCGTTCCTTCGCCGCCGCCGCCGGCTCGCCGTCTGGGCGATGGCGCTGGGGCTCTTGGCGCCGGCGGCGGCGGCGGCGGTCGGCTACGTATTTTTCTTCTCGGTCCTTGGCGAGTGGGCCGTCACCTGCTCGCTTGACGAACCGACCGGGCTCAGCTCCTGCACCCTCGGCGCGCCGCCTCCCGTGCAGGGCGACGCCAGGAGCTTGCTGAGCATAACCGAAGAAGGCGCCAATGCCTTCACGGTCAAAGTCCGTGTGTTGGGCTTGAACGCGCCCAGGCGGCCGTTGTTCCTGGGCGTCGACGAAAACCCGCCCCACCAGGCATGGCCGGACCGCTACGGCGAAGCCAGCTGGGACGGCGCCGCGGCGGGCGTCATTGTTGGGCAGATGAAAGCCGGCTTGCGCCTTCATTTGCGCTCTTTTGTCGAAGCGCCCGGAACACCGAAGGACGAAACCTTTTCCCTCGCGGAGTTTGCCAAGGCTCTCGCCCTCTTTCGGGCGAAACTGCGCGCCCACGGCATCATCGCAAGCGGAAAGGCCGAAATTCGGTGACAGCATACTAATTTTCGCCTTTCCGCTTGTTCCGCTTGTTTGCAAATGGCAAGGCTTGGAAATTAGTATGCTGTCACCGAATTTCCTGCCTCCGGATCAGCCGGCAACGGTCCGTGCCGGCGGGAAGCGCAAGGTGACGGTGGTTCCCCGGTCCACTTCGCTGTCGACCGTCAGCGTACCGCCGTGCAGTTCCATCAAGGATTTTGCCAATGGCAGGCCAAGCCCGGCTCCCTCATGGCTGCGGGTCATGATGTTTTCCACCTGTTGAAAAGGTATCAATATCCTGGGGATGTCTTTGGGGTCGATGCCGATGCCGGTATCCTCGACCTTGATATGGATCGCCTTTTCGTCGTCCAGGAAGGCACTGACGGTGATCTTCCCATTCTCCGGCGTGAACTTGATGGCGTTGGTGAGCAGGTTGAGAACGGCTTGCTTGACACGGGTTTCATCGCCATGAAGCCCCGGCATGTCGTCCGGAATGTCCGCCGACATGGAAACTTGTGCTTTCCCAGCCCGTTGATCAAGCATTTGGGTGCAGGACTGGAGCGTCTCGCCGACATCGATCCTTGTCTCGAAGAGTTCCACCTCGCCGGTATCGATCCTGGAGACATCGAGGATGTCGTTGATGATCTTGAGCAGGTGCTGACCCGACGTGTGGATGCTGGTGAGATATTCACCGCAATTGACCTCGCCGCATACGCCCAACTGGCCCAACCTCAAGGCATCGGCAAAGCCGATGATCGAGTTCAGCGGGGTTCGCAACTCGTGGCTCATGTTGGCCAGGAAATCCGTCTTGGCGCGGCTGGAAGCCTCGGCCTCGACCTTCGATTGCAGGAGCGATTCCATGGTCTGTTTGCGTTCGACGAGCCGGCCAACTTGCGTGCCGATGTGACCCATGATCCGTATCAATTCCTTGTCGGGCTCTTCGATCCTGGTGGAGAAAAACTCCAGTACCGCGACCACCTTCTTTCTTACGAAAATCGG
>DUZD01000118.1 GCA_013349695.1 Rhodospirillaceae bacterium | reverse complement strand
AAACAAGACAAGGACGGTGACAAACAACAGAAGGCGCATCGGCAATGACCTATCTTGAACCCCACAAGTAAACGAGGTCAGTTGCATTTTCCCAAGTTCAAAACCAATCATCATGATGACAAGGCGCTCATCAGGCGAAACAGAACCTGTGAGTGTTTCTTTTATACCGTAAACGATCAGGCGAGGTCCGATCTAAAATTACACCGAGCAAGTGAAGTGCGCCATTGATGACATTCAGGCCCGGAACGGGTTCGAGAAATTCGCCCACCGGCTCGATTGCGCCGCCCCTTGATGGTTTCGCGCCTCTCGCCGTGGCCGCCGCCGCTGGCGTTGACTTCGCCCGGCCAAGACCTTATACAGCGGGGCTTGAATTTCCCTAGGGGTGAGCTCGTGAAAAGAACCTTTCAGCCAAGCAGACTCGTCCGCAAGCGGCGGCATGGATTCCGTTGCCGCATGGCGACCGTTGGCGGCCGCAGGGTTCTCGCCAAGCGGCGCGCCAAGGGACGCAAGCGCCTTTCCGCTTAGGGTCAAACCGTGGCCGCCGCCATCCCCCGCCTGAAACGCCGGCCGGAGTTCCTCCGGGTCGCTGGCGCAAAACGCAAGTGGGTCGCTCCCGGCTTGATCCTGCAAGCCCGGCGCCACGGGTCCGGCGATCGCCGCCGTGGGGGGATTCATGAGGAGACGACTTCCATCCGCGTCGGCTTCACGGTCAGCCGCAAAGTCGGCAACGCCGTTGAGCGCAACCGGGTCCGTCGCCGTCTGCGCGCCGCCGTGGGTAAAGTGATGCCGGTCCATGCCAAGGAGGGGCACGACTTCGTGATCATCGGCCGCAACGCGACTTTGCGCCGTCCCTTCGCCGTCCTGATGAAAGATCTCGAAACCGCCTTGAAACGCCTGCACGCATATATCGAGTTGAAACAACAATAGGCTTGCGACAAGATGAATCCGGCCAGCACGATTTTGCGGGCATTGATCAGGGGATACCAGCTGCTGCTGTCGCCGGTATTGCCTGGCGCCTGCCGTTATCATCCCACCTGTTCGAATTACGCCCTTGAGGCCGTCACCCGTTTTGGCGTCCTCGGCGGCGGCTGGCTCGCCGTCAAGCGGTTCAGCCGTTGCCATCCCCTGGGCGGCTGGGGTTTCGATCCCGTTGCCGACGGCAACCCGCCGACGGTTCCCACGGGCGAGCAGGGGCGGGAACGTTCACCATGATCGAAAATCGCAATTTGATCATAGCGGTCGCTTTATCGCTCATCATTCTGCTCGGTTACCAGTTCTATGTTGGGGAGAAGTATGATCAGCCGCCCGTTGACCAACAACAGGGCGGGCCAGCCGGCGAAACGGCGGAGGGCGGCGCCCCGACGGCGCCGTTGGCTCCCACCGCCATCGGCGAGGAGCCCCGGCTCCCGGACGCTCCCGGCGCCCCGACGGCGGACGAGACGGTGGCCGCCAAGGACCGTGAAACGATCCTCGCCGAAGGCGGGCCGAGGGTGAAAATCTCGTCACCCCTGCTGAATGGCTCCATCGCCTTGACCGGCGCCAGCATCGACGACCTGACGCTGGTCGGATACCGCGAGGACCTGGATCCGGACAGCGGCAAGATCGTCCTCTTGTCGCCGCTCGGCTCGGCCGCGGTCTACTACGCCCAGTTCGGTTGGGTAAGCGACACCGGCATCGAGGTGCCGACGCCCGATACCGTGTGGCAGGCCAACGGCGACACCCTGAGCCCGGCGAGCCCGGTGACCCTGACCTGGGACAACGGACAGGGGCTCAGGTTCTCGCAGACCTACGCCCTCGACGAGAACTACATGTTCACGATCACCCAGCGGGTCGACAACACCGGCTCCCAGCCGGTGCCGCTTTACCCTTACGGGCTGATCTCGCGCTGGGGCACACCGAAGGTGACCGGCTTCTTCATCCTGCACGAGGGGCTGCTGGGCGTCTTCGACGGCAAGCTCAGCGAGGTGGAATACGAAGATGTTTCGGATGAAAGCGTTTTCGAACCTTGCGGCGGCAACCGCGAGCGCCCCCCTGGAGGCGTGTTCTGGAAGTGCACCACTGGCGGCTGGTTTGGAATCACCGACAAGTACTGGCTGGTGACCATGATCCCCGACCAAAAGACCCAGGCCGATAGCCGCTTCAGCCACCGCCTGGAAAATGGTATCGACAAGTACCAGGTGGACTTCCTGGGTGGCCAACGGACGCTTCTCCCCGGGGCCGCGGTCGAGGCGGAAAGCCGCCTGTTCGCCGGCGCCAAGGAAGTCGCCCTGGTCGATGGATACTACACCTCCCTTGGCATCGAACGCTTCGACATGGCCATCGATTGGGGTTGGTTCCCTTACCTAACCAAGCCGCTTTTCCACTCCCTGACTTTTTTCAACGGTTACATCGGCAATTTCGGCCTCGCCATTCTGTTGGTGACGGTGGTCATCAAGATGGTGTTTTTCCCGCTCGCCAACAAGTCTTACAGGGCGATGAGCAAAATGAAGCTACTGCAACCGGAAGTGACCAAGATCAGGGAGCGTGTCGGCGACGACAAGACGCGGATGAACGAGGAGATGATGGCGCTCTATAAGCGCGAGAAGGCCAACCCGGCCTCCGGCTGTCTTCCGGTGGTGGTCCAGGTGCCGGTGTTTTTCGCCCTTTACAAGGTTCTTTTCATCTCCATCGAGATGCGTCACACGCCCTTTTACGGCTGGATCCAGGATTTGTCGGCCCCCGATCCGACGACGATTTTCAACCTTTTCGGCCTGATCCCATGGACACCGCCCGGATTCCTGATGATCGGGGTGTGGCCGCTGCTCATGGGGCTAACCATGTTCCTGCAGC
>DUZD01000138.1 GCA_013349695.1 Rhodospirillaceae bacterium | reverse complement strand
AGCCCCATGGTGACGACCGTGGCGCCGACGATGCCGGTCGACGCCGCCATCAGGGCGCCGACCAGGAAGACCGCCACGCCCAAGCCTCCGCGCAGGCTGCCGAACAGCATTGCCAAGGTGTCGAGAAGCTCCTCGGCGACTTTCGAGCGTTCGAGCGTGACCCCCATGAAAACGAACAGCGGCACGGCGATCAGTACCTCGTTGGTCATGGCGTTGCCGAAAATGCGCGACGGCAAGGCGGCGAACAGCGAGAAGTCGAAAGCGCCGAGCGGATAGGCGATGGCGGCGAAGACGAGCCCGCTCCCGGCCAGGGTGAAGGCGACGGGAAAACCGGCCAGCAGCATGACGCAGGCGGCCACGAACATCCCGATGGCGAGGATCGCGGCGACGGTCACGGCCGTTTCCGGGGCTGGGGAGCGGACGCGCCGGATGGTGGTTCCTCGGCCCCGGCAAGGACAATCAGAGACCGCGCCGCCAGCGAAACCCCCTGCATGAGCATCAACGCCGAGAACAGCAGGATGACGGTCTTGAGCAAAAACACCGCCTGGATGCCGCTGGTTTCCCTGGACCCCTCGAAGACAAGCCAGGAACTAACGGCGTAGGGCCAGGAAACCCACCAGATGAGCAGGCAGACGGGAACCAGGAAAACGACGACGCCGGTCAAATCGATAAGGGCTTTTTTTCGCGCCGTCGCTTGATGGTAGAAGATATCGACCCGAACGTGGCCGCCGTGCATAAGGGTGTAGCCGGAGCCGGCCATGAACAAGAAGGCGTGCAGGTAAACGACCGATTCCTGCAACATGATCGAACCGACGCCGAAAACATAACGCAAGACCACCACCGCGAACTGGACGATCACCATGGCCAGCGCCGCCCAGGCGGTGAACCGGCCGACGGCGTCGTTGACGGCATCGATGAAGCGCGCCAAAGAGGCCAGAAAAGTCACCAGAGCCGTCTCCGTGACCGAGATGGAAAGGCGAAGGAAAGAGAATCCGATCCATAGTATAAAAAATATTTGATATCAAATTGTAACATACAATTATTAATGTGATATCTTAGGGAAAAAGAAGGAAAATTTTACGGCCCATGGAAACGCCGGCCCGGACGGGCTCCCGGCCGGCGAAAGCACCGGCCAGGGTTCACGCGGCGGCGGTGTCGGACCTGTCACGGGGCACGTTTAACCGCCGTATTTGAAGGGCAGCAGGCGAGCCTTCCAGAATGCCTGATCGGAAAGTTTCGACCATGCGATCGATTTCTTGCGGAACTCGATGAAGCTGTTGTAAACGCCGCCGGTGAAGGCGTCGCTTGCGCCGACCTCGGAAACCACCACGCCGGCCGCCGCGCCGATGGCCAGCAATGTGCTGTCGGAGAACCTGCGCAATTTGACGCCGTGTTTGTTCCTGAGAACGGCAAGCGCGTCGTTGTTGCGGGCGTTGAACTCGGCCAGCATGAAATCGTTTTCGGCCGCCGCCGCGGCTTCGATGATCGCCTTGTGTTCGGCGCTCAGATTTTCCCAGACCTTCAGGTTGACGGCGCAGGACAGCGCCGTGCCGGGCTCGTGGAAGCCGGGATAGTAGTAGAACTTGGCGACCTTGTAGAAGCCGAAGGCGAGATCGTTCCAGGGGCCGACCCATTCGGTGGCGTCGATGGCGCCCGATTGCAAGGAAGGAAAAATTTCGCTGCCCGGCAGGGCCACGGCGGCGGCGCCGATGCGGCGAAGCACCTCGCCGCCCAGGCCCGGCATGCGGATCTTCAGGCCTTTGTAATCCTCGACGCCGTGGATTTCCTTGTTGAACCAGCCGCCCATCTGGACGCCGGTGTTGCCGCAGAGGAATGGCTTGAGGTTGAACTTCGCCGACAACCTGTCCCACACCTTCTGGCCGCCGCCATGGTAAATCCAGGCGTTGATCTCGGCGGCGGTCATGCCGAAGGGCACGGCGGCGAAGAAGTTGAAAGCCTTCGATTTGCCCTGCCAGTAATATTCCGCCGCGTGGTAGAGGTCGGCGGCGCCGCTGGAAACGGCGTCGAAGGATTCGAACTCCGGCACCAGTTCGCCGGCGGCGAAGAGCTTGACGGTGAGCTTGCCGCCGCTCATCCGGCCGATGCGGTCGGCCAGGCGCTGGGCGCCCGTGCCGAGGCCGGGGAAGTTCTTGGGCCACGTGGTGACCATTTTGAGTTGCCGCTGTCCCTGGGCGAGGGCCGGAGCGGGAAAGGAAGCGGCGAGCCCGGCGACGGCGGCGGCGGTGAGGAATTGACGTCGTTTCATTGCAGTCCGTTCTCCCTGGACGGCGATGCGAGAAATGAAAAAGTCCGTAAATGGCCAGGCGAGAGTATCCAGGCGAGAGTATAAGGATTAGGAATGGCGCGCAACACGCCTCACGCCACGCCGGGCTAGCGTCGCGGCTCGGCAAATCGCCGCCAACCCTCGGGAGTATGGGCCTCCAGCGGCCGGAACCTCGCCTTGTAGGCCATTTTCGGACTGCCGGCGACCCAGTACCCCAAATAAACATGGGCAAGACCCTCGGTCCTTGCCTGTTCCAGCAGTGACAGGATCATGTAACTGCCGAGGCTGCGCCGGCTCAATGCCGGATCGAAGAAACTGTAGACGGCTGACAGGCCGTTGACGATGCGGTCGGTGAGACAGGCTCCGATCAGGCGGCCGCCAGGCTCGCGGAATTCGACGATGAAGGTGTCGAGAGGCGTGTCCTCGACCAACTCCCGATAGTCGTGAAAGTCCATCCTCGCCATATCGCCTTTGCCGTGGCGGGAATTCAAGTAGGTGGCGAAAAGGGCGAAGTGTTCGTTGGTGGCGGTGGCGGCTGCCGTCGCGGCCTTTACGTCGTCGTTGCGTTTCCAGACTCGGCGCAACGAGGGCGACATGACGAATTCGCCGGCGACGATCCTGACGGCGATGCAATCCGAACAATCGGGGCAGGCCGGTGTGTAGGCGATTCGG
>DUZD01000222.1 GCA_013349695.1 Rhodospirillaceae bacterium | reverse complement strand
CTAGATGAGTGTCCCACCCATCACGGAAAAGGCCTAAATGGCGCTTCGGACGCGGTATCAAGGATTTGAAAGCGTTTCATTGTCCGAAACGTCATTCGCTCAGCCGCGCCGGCCGTCTAATCCTCGTTAAACAAAGCCTCGATCAACGGACAGGCCGGCATGGTCCCGCCCCGGCATTCGGCGACCATTTCAGCCAGCACTTTTTCCATGACCAGGATATCGGCGAGTTTGTTCCGCACGTCCTTGAGATGGCGGAAAGCGATCCGTTCAACTTGGGCGCAGCTCCGTCCCTCGCCGTCCGCCAAATCGAGCAGACCGCGGACACTATCCAAGGGGAAACCGAGTCCGCGTGCCCGGAGGACGAAATCGAGGCGCTTCAAAGCCCCCTCGCCATAGTGGCGGTGACCGCCGCGGCTGCGGGCAGGCGCGGGCAGAAGGCCGATGCGCTCGTAATAACGGATGGTCTCGACCTTGCAGCCGGTGCGCCTGGACAACGCCCCGATGGTCATCAACGGCGGCGGAACAGCCATTCAGTATCCTCACCGAGTCGAGGAAAGATATCCCTTGAACCTGTAGTTACTGCAGGTTTTATACTTGCCGCAATCACATCCATCCAGGGGAATCGACGGCTATGCCTACCCCGTCACAAACCTTTGCCTGGGTCACCCGCGACGACTCGAAGACGGAAGTGGCCGCGCCGGCCACCGCCAAGGCGAATGCCGGCTTTCCCTCTCATACCAAGGACCATGATTGACATGAAACTTCTTCACACCGGCATCATCGGCTCGGCGATTGCCGCCGTTTGCTGCTTCACGCCCTTGCTCGTCATTTTGTTTGCAGCCGTGGGGCTGTCGTCATGGATGGGCTGGTGGCTCGACTATTTTCTGCTCTTTCCGGCATTGGCGTTCTTTCTGGCATTGACCGGCTTGGCGATTTACCGGATGCGGCGCCAGCCGGCCGCCGAGCGCCGGGCCGCGGATGCCAACGCGGATTCAAGGGAAGCGTCATGACCAACGCCTCCCGCGGCCGCTTCGACACGTTCAGTGGGGACAATGGCGAGACTTTCGACCTGGCGGTGATCGGCGCCGGATCGGCTGGTTTTTCGGCCGCCATCCGGGCGGCGGAACTCGGCGCGCGAATCGTGCTCATCGGTGACGGGACGATCGGCGGAACTTGCGTAAACGTCGGCTGCGTGCCGTCGAAGGCGCTCATCCGGGCAACGGAGACCCTGCATCAGGCGCGGGCGGCGTCGCGATTCGCCGGCATCCGCGTCCGGGCCGACCTCGAGGACTGGCGCGCCTTGATCGCCCAGAAGGACGAACTGATCGCCAGTTTGCGGCAAGCCAAATACCGCGACATTCTACCGTCCTACGACACCATCGCCTACCGGCAAGGAGCGGCGCGGCTGAGCGGCGGCGGCGTGGCGGTGAACGGGACTTTGCTTCGCCCCGGCAAGATCATCGTTGCAACGGGAGCTTCCGCCACGTTGCCGCCGATTCCCGGCATCGAAGACGTAGCCTGCCTTACCAGCACGACGGCCCTGAAACTCGACCGGCTTCCCACCTCCATGCTGGTGATCGGCGGCGGCTTTATCGGCTGCGAGCTGGCGCAAATGTTCGCCCGAACCGGAGTGCAAGTCACCATCCTGTGCCGGAGCCGCCTTTTGCCTGAGGCCGAGCCGGAGATCGGCGAAGCCCTGACCGGCTATTTCCGCGACGAGGGGATCTGTGTCCGCGACGGCATCGATTACCAGGGCATTCGCAAAACAGCCGACGGCGTCGTTCTTGCCATTGGCGTCGATGGGGTTTCCGAGACAATCGAAGCCGAAAGGGTTCTCGCCGCCGCCGGCCGCCGGCCTAACACGCAAGGATTGGGCTTGGCGGATGGCGGTGTTGAACTCACCGGCGGCGGCGGCATCAAGGTCGACGAGTGGCTGTGCACGACCAATCCCGCCGTTTACGCCGCCGGCGACGTCACCGGCCGGGACATGTTTGTCTACATGGCTGCCTACGGGGCGAAGGTCGCCGCCGAAAACGCCCTCAACGGCGATAGCCGCCGCTACGACGCGGCGGCGACGCCGTCCGTGACCTTCACCGATCCGCAGGCGGCATGCGTCGGCTTGACGGAAGCGGCGGCGCGCCGGCAGGGCCTGAATGCGCGAACCTCGACCTTATCCCTCGCTCATCTTCCCCGCGCCCTTGCCGCCCGCGATAAGCGGGGACTTATCAAACTGGTGGCGGAAGCCGGGACCGGCCGGCTGCTCGGAGCGCACATCCTGGCGCCGGAAGGCGGCGACAGCATCCAGACGGCGGCGCTGGCGATCAAGCAGGGCCTTACCGTTACCGATCTCGCCGACACCATCTTCCCTTATCTTACCACCGTGGAGGGCCTGAAGCTTGCGGCGCTGGCGTTCACCAGGGACGTGAGCAAGCTGTCCTGCTGCGCCGGGTAGGGCTAGTGAAAATTCTAGGAATCGAGCTCCCCCGTATTCGCAATGAAACAGGGTTCAAGCACGTTATCACGTCATGACATAGTCCGCTGTTAATAAGCCTGTTTGAGCACTGATCGAGGAGTTATCGCGGCCCATATGGCGACGATAATTTTGCGCAAAAGTTTCCTCAACCACTTGAGGATGAGGCGCAGGTTGTAGCCAACGGCGCTCATGACGGCGTTGATCTGGTCGCCGTCACGGCCCTTGAGGAAGCTGCGGTCCAGATGACCGTCGGTTTTGCAATGGCCGATGACCGCCTCTATGGCGGATCGCCGCCGAAGTTCCTTCTTGATCTGGCCATGGACGCCGCGCTTCTGGCCTGACTTGAAGACCCGGTGGGGATTCGACGCATCGTGGCCCTGGTAGCCCTTATCCACATAGGCCCGCTCGATCTCGCGGCCGGTCAGCGTCTCGGTCTCTTCGATCACCTCCTTCAGGGTGTGGCCGTCATAGGGATTGCCGGGCAGGGCC
>DUZD01000143.1 GCA_013349695.1 Rhodospirillaceae bacterium | reverse complement strand
TGGCGGAGAAAGCATCGCCAAAGACCAGGGCAATCCTTGCAACCCCCGCGCCGCCAAGAATCCCTGCGCCGCCAACCCTTGCGCCACCAAGAATCCTTGCGCCGTCAGCCCTTGCGCCGGCAGCAATCCCTGCGCCGCCAACCCTTGCGCGGCGGGAACGAGCATTGATCTCAAGCTCGTTACAAGGCCGCAAGGAACCATGTTGGCGAAGGGGAATCCGGCGGACCTCATCAAGGAAGGCGAAAGGCTGTTCAAGGACGAGAGCCTGAGCACCAACGGTACTTCCTGCATCAGTTGTCACCTGAACTTAGAGATGTTCATGGATACCTTCGCCAAGCCCTATCCCCACGGGGTCGAGATGGCGAAGGAGAGCGGGATGGATCAAATCGATCTCGACGAGATGATCCAGTTCTGCATATTGACGCCCATGGAAGCGAAGCCCCTGCCTTGGGACTCCCGTGAGCTGGCGGCGCTGACGGCCTACACGGCGGAACTTCAAAAGTCCTTCATTGCGCGAGGCGGGACGACGAATCCCTGTGCGGTAAATCCCTGCGCCGGGAAGAACCCCTGCGCCGCCAATCCCTGCGCGGCGAAAAAGAACCCCTGCGCCCAGTGAGCCGGGATTTGGCGGAGGTTCGATGAAACCGGGAGGCTGGTCCATGTGCGCGTCTCCGCCCGAGGGACGCCCATGAAGCGCGCGTCGCGTTCATCCCTCTTTCCCCTGGCCGTCTTTTTGGCGGTTGCGTTGCCGCTGTTTTTCCATCCGTCGGGCGGGGTCCTGGCGAAGGGGGCCTTCGAGGGGTATTACGCGAAGTTCGTCCATGCCGCCCGTCCCGAAAAGGCGCCGGACGTTCCGTTCCTCGACGCCTGGGGCGAAAAGCACAGCCTGTCGGATTTCCGTGGCAAGGTGGTTCTGGCCAACATCTGGGCTACATGGTGTCCGGCCTGCATCGTGGAAATGCCGCAACTGGACCGCTTGCAGGTCCGGCTCGGCGGCGAGGACTTCATGGTGCTGACCATTTCCCAGGACAGCGGCGGCGGGACGGCGGTGAGGAAATTCTTCGACGAGCGGAATCTCACCAACCTTCCCATTTTCATCGACAAGGACAGAAAACTGGGAAGAGCCTTCAAGCAGAGCCTTCTGCCCACCTCCATGCTTCTCGACGCCGAGGGCAGGGAACTGGGACGGATCATCGGGCCCGCCGAATGGGATTCGCCCGAGGCCCTGGCCTTTATCAGGCGGTATCTTCCGGGTGGCGGCAAGTAGACGCATTCGTAGTTTCATCCTGCCCGTTCTGGCGGTTTTGTCCGCCGCGCCCGCCGGTGCCGCGGAGGACAGCGGCCTTGCCGTTCCGCCGACGGCGGCGATACCCGCCGGGCCTTTCGTCATCGGCTCCGGGCGCGCCGGGCGCGAGGCCGCCTACCGCCTGGACGAGAAGGCCTACGGACACGATGGAACCCGCAAGGGACGCTGGTACGAAGGAGAGCTCGACCGCGCCCGGACCGAAACCCCGGCCTTCGCCATCACCGTCACCCCCATCACCAACAGGCAATACGCCGCTTTCGTCGGGGACAGCGGGCATCCCGCGCCGGACGTCGACCCCCGGACCTGGGCGTCCTACGGGCTTGTCCATCCGTACGGGCGGACCCGCCGCCACGCCTGGAGCGAAGGGCGCCCACCGGACGGGCGCCGGGACCATCCGGTGGTGATGGTCTCGCGCGCCGACGCCGCCGCCTATGCCGCCTGGCTGTCCCGGCGGACGGGCCAAACCTGGCGGCTGCCCACGGAAAAGGAGTGGGAAAAGGCGGCGCGTGGCACGGATGGGCGCATGTTCCCCTGGGGCGACGGTTTCGACGCCCGCCTGCTCAACAGCCACGACCGGGGTCCCTTCGACACCGAACCCGTCGGCCTCCACCCGGAAGGAAGAAGCCCCTTCGGGCTGCTGGACGCCGCCGGCCAGGTCTTCGAGTGGACGGCGACGGCGGCGGGAAAGGGGCGCTACATCGTCAAGGGGGGCTCCTGGGACGACAAGGGCTGCGGAGTCTGCCGCCCGGCGGCCCGCCATGCGCGCCCCGAGGGACTCAAGCACATCCTCATCGGCTTCCGGCTGGTCAGGGAACCTGTTCGGTAGCCACGAGCCGGTAGTCCGGAGCCGGATCGAGCGGGTAGGAATAGACCTGTTCGCCAGCCGGCGATGGTGGTAAAATAAATATTCCTGGACAGGTGTCATGAACCCACAAAAGATTGAGGATGAAATCCTCCTCGCCGCCTTGGCGCACGTTCCCTTCGACGGTTGGAGGATGAAGGCCCTGAAACTGGGCGCCGCCGATTTGGGCTTGCCCCCCGACAGGGCGTTGCGCGCCTTTCCCTACGGAGCACTGCAAGCCGCCGAACGATTCGCCGATTACGTCGACCGGCGAATGCTGGCCGAACTGGACCGTTTGGATATGGAATCCATGCGGGTGCGCGAGCGGGTGGCGGCGGGCGTGCGCCTGCGCTTGCAAGCCTTGGGCCCTCACCGCGAGGCGGTGCGGAAGCTGCTTTCCTTCCTGGCGCTGCCTGGCCACGCCGTGGCGGCGGCGAAGATGACCTGCAAAACCGTCGACGCCATCTGGTACGCCGCCGGCGACACCTCGGCCGATTTCAATTACTATAGCAAGCGCGGCCTGTTGCTCCCGGTCTACACGTCGACGCTGCTTTACTGGCTGGGCGATGATTCGGACGGCTTCGCCGAAACCTGGGGTTTTCTCGACCGCCGCCTAGCCGGGGTAATGAAAATCCCCGCATGGCGAGCCAAGCTGGCCCGCAAACTGACCCACCCGCCGTGGATGCCGGGCGGGAAGCGGGCCGGTGCCGATCAAACTTGAAATGCCTAGTACACCCCGGCGGGATTCCTGACCCCATACGACGGGCTTCCGAGTTTCCCGGCTAGGCGCGTGGCGCGCCGTGATGTCAATCCATCACAAGCGCCGCGCAACGCCGTCCGAGAA
>DUZD01000200.1 GCA_013349695.1 Rhodospirillaceae bacterium | reverse complement strand
CTTCGTGAAGGACTTGGCCGAGATGGTAGAGGGCGTCGGGGAAGGCGGCGTTGATCGCGAGCGCCCCGCGGAAGGCCGTTTCGGCGCCGTCGTTTTGACCTTGCCCTTGCAGAGCCAGCGCGAGGTTGTAGTGAACCTCGGCGAGGTTCGGGTTGAGGGCAACGGCCCGCCGGCAGCAATCGGCGGCTTCCCCAAAATGGTCTTGCGTAACCAGGACCGCGCCAAGGTCGGACAGCGCCTCGGCGTTATCGGGGTCCAACGCCAACACCCGCCGGTATGCGCCCGCCGCTTCGTCCAGATGGCCAGCCGCCTTGCTGATCCGTCCCAGGTTGGCTTGATACCTGACCGTTTCGGGGACCAGCGCCACCGCCCGGCGTATCCATTCGAGGGCTTCCTCCGGCCGTTCTTTTTGAAACAGGATCAGTCCGTGCAGGTGAATGCCGTCGGCATGGTCCGGATTGGTCTTCAGAATCCGGCGGTAGATGGCGTCCGCCTCGTCGAGCCGCCCGGCCTGGTGGTGTTCCAGCGCCAAAGCCAGGGAGGGCGGGTTTTCAACCATCCGGGCCGCCTCCTGTTTTTCGGATAGGCTCCAAGTATATTTTCACCGAATTTCCAACCCTAACAAGAGCTTGGCCGGCGGGTCTTAATCAAAGGAAAAAATGATTTTTTGCACGCCGCTCGAAAAATTGGCGACCACCTGCTGATAGGTTTTTTTCTCCGGGTTCTTGATTTCCGCGTATACGGGGAGATTCAGCAAGGCGCTAGCAATGAAATCCTGATAGCGGTCCGTCTGGGTGGTTTTTGATATGACGTAAGCGGGGTAGACCTCGCAGGTCAATGCCGCGAAAAAAAAGCCTGTTTCACTGATGAAACGATTAACCGCCTCGACAACGCCGAAGTTCGAATGCAACGCCGCCGGATGGTTGGCATAATCATGGCCGGTAATGAATCCGTCGTCTTTGACCTTGTCGGAATACAGCCTCAGGTCGCTCAGGCAGGCGTCATAACTGTGCATGCCGTCGATGAACACCCAATCGAAGTGACGGTCCGGAAATTTGCCGGCCGCTTCATGGGAGAAGCATTTGTGAACGAAAACCCGTTGCGAGCGGATTTCCTCGTCGAATACGCGGAGAATATTTTGGTATCTCGCAACCGCTATTTGCGGCGGCACGTTTTCGGCGTCCGTCTGGTATTCCGCCGATTCCTGATATTGCCAAGGATCGATGAGGTGAAGCTCTTTCGGTTGGCAAACGCTAAGGATATGTTTAGAAAAATCGCCCGTCGCGACGCCGATTTCCGCGATCACCGCATTCCTCGGTAAATACTTGATCAATTCATGACGGTCGGCTCCGAACAGATACATGCCGTCTCCATTGGCGCGAATTTATCACATCGAAAGTGTCATTGCCGGTGGCGTGGTGCTGTCATCACGCGGCGGCGGCCGGGAAGAAAAAACGGAACCTCGGCGAAGCGAGGCAATTTGGCCCGTTTCCCGGCGCGCGGCAACCACCCTGGAACCGATTTCCTTTCTTTTGTGGCCGGGCATTCCCTTTTGGGGCATACTTAATCATGGCGGAGTTAGGATGGGGTAATCGAAATGCCAAAATTCGAGGTGGCGGTTTATAACAAACGGGTGCGTGATCTCGTCAAAATCGGCGAGCGGCACAAGCACCTTGCCGACGACTGGGGCGACACTCATTACATCGAAATCGTCGCTGACAACCAGGACCAGGCCCGCTCCAAGGCCCGCGCCAAATATCCCCAAGTGGATGGCTATGTGATCGAACAGATCGTTCCGGCTTTGGAACTTTGATGATTTGATCCTGCGTTGATGGCGCTCTGGGCGGGCTCTGTCCGGCATCGTCCCCTTCGGTGCGCCTTCCGAGGCGAATTCCCGCCACCGTTGCCGTTCGGGCGAAAGGCTTTGTTAACACTCCCGCCGTAAAAATTATTCAGGTTTTCCATTCCGGCCATGTGCCCCTGGAGTGCGATCTGATCATCGGGACGGGCCCAGGGATGGGAAATCCGGGATCACCGTCTATCGGAAGAAGGATTCGAACAATGCTTCATTACCCGGTCAATGGCAGCAAGGTCTTCGAGGTTTCCATATACAACAAGGACGTGCGGGCTTTGGTGAAGGAAAACCAAAGCCACGGTTATTTCGATGACCATTGGGCGGACCGTCATGTTCACAACATTGTCGCCAGCGATGAGATTGAAGCCCGCGCGTTGATCGCCGAGCGTTTTCCGCCAACGGACGGTTTTGTCATCGAGGACATTTACGCCAACCGTTGCTAAACCGCTCGGGATTGACGATCACGTAGATATAGGGTTGTGTGCTGCCGGTGATGATCCACCTAAATTGGGGTCATGGCTTGCATTGCCATACTTTTCTGTAGACTTCCGCTCCGCATGACCTGATCCTGTCTGACCAGCTCATTGGCCGCGCGGTAGATGCCTAGATCATCCATCACCGCGTTCCCCTTTTTTCCTTCGAAACTTACTGAATACATCGCTAAATGCAGCAGCCATTATTCCCGTTGGCATGGCGATGATAGCGATGGACGTGATGGCAACGATAGAAGCACAGACTTTCCCAAGGGCGGTAATTGGATAAACATCCCCATAGCCAATAGTCGTCAAAGTCGCTATCGCCCACCAAAGTGCTCGCGGGATACTACCAAACGCCTCCGGTTGCGCCGCCCCTTCAACAACGAACAATACAGTTGCCGCCACAAGTAAAATGGCGCCCACAAACCCGAAACTGAGGACCAATTCTCGCCTACGTTCTGTGATCGCTTGACCAAGTAACTTGAATGCATTTGCCCACTCGCTTTCGCGTGCTAAACGCAACAGACGAAGCACGCGAACTAAGCGGAGGAGCACCGCATACGTTCCCTCAGTCTGGTAGATCACGTCACCCCAAAGGGCCAATGTAGCAATAAGATCGATCAGGCTCGTAGGAGTAAATGAGCTGGTCCCAGAAAATCGGACAGTCGTTTAAGCCGGCAAAACCCACATCGCTCTCGGTCTCGGTCTGGCCGCCTGTCAGAAAGGACTCACTGTTGGCTTTATCACGGCGGCGTCTTTGGTCCATGAGTTGATGGAGGCCAGGGACGAAAAAC
>DUZD01000223.1 GCA_013349695.1 Rhodospirillaceae bacterium | reverse complement strand
GATCTCAACACGGTCGTTAAAATAAGACATAGGCATATGCTCAAGGATATCCTTAAGCCTCCCTTCCTATGTCAGGGTGTCCGGTTCAATTGGGGGCCAGTCCAGTTCGTTATACGTTGAGCCCGCCACTGTCCGAGACGGCGGTAAAGGGCGCCGCGCGTCGCTTTGCGACGGCCAACGGCCGGTTATAGCTCCGTTATGTACCTTGGCGCCGGTTTGTGCTTCGATCGACACCGAAGGGTGGGAACATGGTCGCGTCGACCTTTGCCAAACGCCAAGACAACGCTGATTTCCCTGAGGACATCATCATCGGCGCCTTGCGCCAGGGGCGTTTCGAAGAGGCCGTTTCCCGGTTCCGGAACTTCCAAGAAGCGGCGCGGGTCTGTCCTTCGGCGGCGTGCGGGGGAGAAACGTGTTGCGCCCATCACCTGGAAGGGCGGCTTTGGTACCGGGCCCTGTTCGAGAAAAACGGCGAGTACGCGGAACTGGCCCGCCGGCTGAAACGGTGGATCGAGGAACGCGAAATCCATGCGCCGCGCAACGGCGAGGATAAAGTGGCTTGAAGCCCGCGGCGGGGTCGGGCATTACATTGCCACATTACTTTTTCATCGGCCATGCGCGGGGGAAGTCCACGGAAAAAAGTGGTAGTGCAAGTCCTGACCCCATTGCTTTACGGCGAGCCCGGCCAGCGCCGCCAGAACAAGAACGTACCTTACGGTTAATCCCGTAATGATCCGCTCGCCCAACCCATTCCCCTGCGACATCCTCAACCCCCCTCCAGCCGGAGTTGAATTTATATTATAACCCGGCATCGGGAATCGTGCGCGGGAGATTTTCCGCTATCGGCAATTGGGGCGATTTTCCGGGATGACCCGCTCGGCCGGAAAACGCAGGATGACGGTGGTGCCGGCGCCGGGTTCGCTTTCGATTTCGAGGACGCCACCGTGCGCCTCGACCAGACTCTTGGCCAGCGGCAAGCCGAGGCCGGGGCCCTCGTCCTCGGCGGCGACCATGCTGTTGGCCCGGCCGAACATCAATAGCGCCCGGACCACCGCCTCTTCGTCCATGCCGGCGCCGCTGTCGGTGACGGTGACGATCATCGACCCGTCGTCGCCCAAGCGGGCGGCCAGCAGGACTTCGCCGCCTTCGGGGGTGAACTTGACGGCATTCGATAGCAGGTTGAAGAGAATCTGCTTTACCTTGCGAAAGGCTTATCCCCTTACGTCCGGTCGGTGAAAATCGGCCCTTGCCGGCGGGTGTTTTCCGTCTCATCTTTCCAGCACGGGAAACGGCAATGACTGGCGAACAGGCTCGAAAAACAATGCCCGACGGAAGCGAAGCGGCGGTCGTCAGGGTTCTGGACGGCATCGGCCAGGTGACGGCGGAGGCGTGGGACGCCTGCGCCGGCGCTACTCTGTCGAGCCACGCCTTCTTGAGCGCCCTTGAGGACAGCGGCTCGGCGACGGCCGAAACCGGCTGGATGCCCCAGCACCTCGTCGTCGAGAACGAGGACGGCCGGGTCCTGGCCGCCGCTCCCCTTTACCTGAAGAGCCATTCCTACGGCGAGTACGTTTTCGACTGGAGCTGGGCCGAGGCCTACGAAAATGCCGGCGGGCGCTACTATCCGAAACTGCTCTCGGCGGTGCCGTTCACGCCGGCCACCGGGCGGCGCCTGCTGGTGCCGCCGGGCGCTCCGCCGGCTCTCGCCGACAGTCTCGCCGCCGCCATGGTGCGGCTGACCGAACGCCTGGGCCTTTCCTCCTTGCACGTGATCTTCCCGACCGAGAGCGAATGGCGCCGTTTCGGCGCCGCCGGCTTCCTGCTCCGCACCGGCCAGCAGTTCCACTGGCAAAACCGCGGCTACCGCGATTTCGACGAGTTCCTGTCGGCGCTTTCCTCGCGCAAGCGCAAGGCCATCCGCAAGGAACGCCGCGCCGCCGCCGAACACGGGGTCGGCTTTTCCATCCTCACCGGCGCCGATATCGAGGAAAAACACTGGGACGCCTTCCATGGCTTCTACCGCCACACCGCCGAGCGCAAATGGGGCCACCCCTACCTGACGCGGGAATTTTTTTTCCGGCTGGGCGAAACCATGGCCGCCAACGTCGTGCTGGTGATGGCCGATGCCGCCGGGCGCTTCGTCGGCGGCGCCCTCAACCTGCTCGCCGCCGACACCCTTTACGGACGCTACTGGGGGTCGACGGAAGCCTACAAGTTTCTTCACTTCGAGGTTTGCTATTACCAGGCCATCGACTTCGCCATCGAACACCGCCTCGAACGGGTCGAGGCCGGCGCCCAGGGTCCGCACAAGCTCCAGCGCGGCTATTTGCCGCACCGGACCTACAGCGCCCATTGGATCGGCAACGCCGCCTTGCGGGAAGCCGTCGGGCGATACCTCGAGGTCGAACGGGCCGAGATCGAAACGGAAACGCGGATGCTGACGGCGCGTTCCCCGTTCCGCTCGACTTCAATAATTTAGAGCGAGGCGTGAACGGCTTTTTAACCTTTGCCGGGCTAGGATGCCGGCATGTCCAGCGTCAAATTGTTTCCAGCCGCCGTCTTCGGGCTTGTCGCCTGCGTCCTTGCCTTCGCCTGGCCGTCGCCGGCGACGGGCATGGGTTTGAACAAATGCACGCAGCTCGTCCATAAAAGAGGCGGCAAGCTCTTGCTCAATCGCTGCTCGTCCTGCCGGGTCGTTCGCGTCGAGCGCAACCGTCCTAGCGACGCGGCGCCGGTCTACCGGACGGTGACCATGCCAAAAAATTCCCGCATCTCGCTTTCCTACCGCGGGCCGGGGCGAACACGCATCATGTCCGATACCCCATGCGCCGGAAAAAGCGGCGGCGTGCTGCCCACCAACAAGCCGGCCCCGGGCCCCTGCATACGCTTTCAGAAGAAACGCGACGGCGGCCTGAACATGGTCAATTCCTGTGCCGCCTGCAAGACCGTGGTCGTCGAGCGGACGGCAAAGACCGGCGAGCGCTCTCACCAGGCCTTTTCGATCGCGCCTAAAGCCTATGTTCCGGTGCCTTCGAAAGGCGCCGCCCTGGCCAGGGTCATTTCCGAAAAATCCTGCCGCCAACCGCGCGGTGCCATGGCCAACCAGGCATACGTGAGCCTGAAGCAAGA
>DUZD01000182.1 GCA_013349695.1 Rhodospirillaceae bacterium | reverse complement strand
ATTTCCTTGGCGCCGATGAATTCCTGAAGGCGGCGCGGGCGGCGGTGACGCTGCCGGTGCTGCGCAAGGACTTCATGCTCGATCCCTATCAGATCGTCGAATCACGGGCGCTTGGCGCCGATTGCGTGCTTCTGATCATGGCGATCCTCGACGGCGGCCGGGCTCGGGAACTCGAAAGCGCCGCCATGGATTACGGCATGGACGTCCTCGTCGAGGTCCACGACGAGGACGAATTGGAGCGCGCCCTCAAGCTCCAAGCACGCCTCGTCGGCATCAACAACCGCGACCTCAAAACCCTGGCAACGGACATCGCCACCACCGAACGGTTGGCGCCTCTGATGCCGGCCGGGCGCGTCATCGTCAGCGAAAGCGGACTGAAGACCCCGGACGATCTTGCCCGCATGTCCAAGGCCGGCGCCGATTGTTTCCTGATCGGCGAATCGCTGATGAAACAAGGCGACGTGGCGGCCGCCACCCGCGAGCTGCTCGGGCGCCCGCAAACGGCGGCCGCGAGGGCTTGAGCGAAAAATGGCCGAACTCACCCATTTCGACGCCAAAGGCAACGCCCGCATGGTCGACGTCTCCGACAAGGAGTCAAGCGAACGCACCGCCACCGCCAAGGGCTCGGTACTCATGCGCCCCGCCACCTTGGCGAAAATCGCCGGCGGCGGGATCAAGAAAGGAGATGTGCTCTCCGTTGCCCGCCTGGCCGGGATCATGGGCGCCAAACGGACACCCGATTTGATCCCGCTGTGCCATCCGCTCAACCTCAACTCGGTCAACGTGGACCTGGCATGCGATCCGGAGCGCAACGCCGTCGACATCACCGCCACCTGCCGGCTGAAGGGACGGACCGGCGTCGAAATGGAGGCCCTGACCGCCGTCGCCGTGGCGGCGCTCACCGTTTATGACATGTGCAAGGCGGTCGACCGGGGCATGCGCCTCGCCGACATCCGCCTGGTCCGCAAAGCCGGCGGCAAATCGGGAACCTTCGAGGCTGAATGAGGCTCAATGAAATGATCTCCGTCGCCGAGGCCCTTGAGCGGGTAAACTCTTCCGTCAAGCTTCTCTCCATCGAACAGGTGGGTCTGGACGGCGCCTTGGGACGGGTTCTCGCCGAGGATGTCGCCGCCAGGGTCGGCCATCCGCCCGTCGCCGTTTCCTCCATGGACGGTTACGCGGTGCGGGCGGAAGACTTGGCGACCATCCCCGCCACCCTCGAAGTGATCGGGGAGGCGATGGCGGGACGCGGTTTCGGTGCTGTTACCGGCGCCGGTCAAGCGGTACGCATTTTCACCGGCGCGCCGCTGCCGGCCGGCGCCGACGCCGTCGTCATGCAGGAGGATTGCGAGCGCTCCGGCGATCGTGTGACGGTCGGGGAGCGGGTGGACAAAGGCCGTTTCATTCGCCCGGCGGGGCTCGACTTTCACGAAGGCGAGACCCTGCTCTCTTCAGGTACGGTGCTGTCGGCGCGGGAAATCGGCCTGGCGGCGGCGATGAACGTGCCCTGGCTGATGGTGCGCCGGAAACCGCGTATCGCCTATCTGGCGACGGGCAACGAGGTGGTCATGCCGGGCGATCCCCTGCGGGCGGAGCAAATCATCAGCTCCAACAGCCTGGCTTTGGGAGCCTATGTCAGGGTGCTGGGCGGGGTGCCCGTGAACCTTGGCATCGCCGGCGACGACGCCGAATCGCTCGTCCGCCTGCTCGCCGGCGCCGGCCAGGCCGACATGCTGGTCACCATCGGCGGCGTCTCCGTCGGCGATTACGATCTGGTGCGCCAGGTGCTGGACGAAAAAGGCATGGAACTCGGTTTTCACCGGGTTGCCATGCGGCCGGGAAAACCGGTGATGTTCGGACGTCTCGGCGGCATGCCGGTGCTCGGCCTGCCCGGCAATCCGGTTTCCGCCGGAGTGACCGCGGTGGTCTTCCTGAAACCGGCGATGGAGGCGATGCTGGGCATCGGCGGCGGCGGAGAACCGGCGCCGACGGCGCTCTTGGGCGGGGATTTGACGGCCAACGGCCGCCGCCAGGATTACTTGCGCGCCAATCTTGGCCGCGACACCGGCGGCAACTGGGTGGCGACCCCCTTCGCGGCGCAGGACAGCGCCATGATGGCCCGTTTCGCCGCCGCCGATTGTCTCATCGTCCGCCCGCCGCTGGCCGCCGCCGCCAAAGCCGGCGCAAGGGTTGAGATCATGCCCCTTCGCCACGGCCTCCTTTCCTTTTGAATGAACCTTCCCCGCTGCCTTCGCGGCGGCCCGAAACGACGAAAAATAAGCTTGACGCCGGAACGGAACCAAAGTAGAACATAAAATGAAAGTTTTTACTTTGTTCCACGTCTTTTGATAGTGGCACGGCGGTTATGGCACCGGCTATTGGTGTACCGGCGGAGAGGGAGAAACCGGCATGTTGACCAGGAAACAATACGAACTACTGGTATATATCGACCAGTGCTTGCGGGAAACGGGCATCTCGCCTTCCTTCGACGAAATGAAGGACGCCCTGGAGCTGCGTTCCAAATCCGGAATCCACCGTCTCATCACCGGGCTTGAGGAACGCGGCTTCATCCGCCGCCTGCCTCACCGCGCCCGCGCCCTCGAGGTGTTGCGTCTGCCCGATAACATGGAACCCCCGGCGATTGCAAAAAGATCGTACCAGGAGGAGGAGGCCGGTGGCTTCGCGCCCAACGTCATCCAAGGCGATTTCAAAATGACCGGAGCCACCGTCGCCAAAGACGGCGAATCCGTGCGGCTCCCCCTTTACGGCCGGATCGCGGCGGGGACCCCGATCGACGCCCTGCGCGATCATTCCAACTCGGTGGAGGTGCCGGCGGCCCTGCTCGGCAAGGGCGAGCATTACGCCCTCGAGGTGGAGGGCGATTCGATGACCGATGCCGGCATCCTCGACGGCGATACGGTGATCATCCAGCGCTCCGATATCGCCGAAAACGGCGCCATCGTGGTGGCCCTGGTCGATGGCGTCGAGGTCACCTTGAAACGGCTGCGCCGCAAAGGCCATTCCATCGCCCTCGAACCCGCCAACAAGGACTACGAGAGCCGCATTTTCGGCCCCGACCAAGTGCAGGTCCAGGGCCACCTCATCGGGCTCGTCCGCAAGTACTGAGTTACCTTA
>DUZD01000254.1 GCA_013349695.1 Rhodospirillaceae bacterium | reverse complement strand
GCCTCGATGAAGGCGCGGATGCGAAGTCGGATCGCATCCTCCAGAGGATCGAACCAATCCTCACCGGAAAATGGAATGGGCGAAGTCGATGCTGTAAGATGTTCCACGGCGTAAGCTCCTTTCGGCGGCTGTAGACCGCCTTTCTGTGGGTTTTACAATCAGGAGCTTACGCCGTTTCTCCAATTTTCCACCAACCTTGCGACACTACCTCGTTCACCCTCCTTCGGATGAAACAAAACTTGCGGGTTTTCGCTCTGAACAGGAAACTGTACGATATCAAAAAAGATAAGCTCAGGGGGGAGCCGGGTACAACAATGTCAAAATTACGGGAACCCTGCCGGCCAGGTGCGGCTAAGTTTTGTTGAGAGGGGTTTTCGATGTTCCCTTCCCGTGAATATCTGGATTGCGGGAAGCCCGTGGAACCGGATTGGAGGGCCTCTGTCCATATTGCGGCAATGCCGTTGATGGCGGTGGCGCTCAAGGCGGACCGACAATCGAAGTCGGCGACGACAGCGTCGTCAAGGAGACCCGCCCGCGCCAAGGAAAGACGGGAGAAAGCGAAGGCTAATGAAAAACAGTGAGCAGGGAGAAGAGGAAGCGGCGCGGCGGAAGGTCGAGGAGGACGCCACGAGTCCTGGCCGGGTGTTCCGCGACGCGGCCTTCGCGCCGGAGATGGTGGTAATCCCCGCCGGCGAGTTCCTGATGGGCTCGCCTGAGGACGAGGAAAACCGACGTGAGCATGAGGGCCCCCAGCACCGGGCTGTGATCCTAGTCCCCTTTGCTTTGGGCAAGTGCGCGGTGACGTTCGATGAGTTCGACCATTTCGTTCGCGAAAACGGCTATGGCCACAAACCTGATGACAAGGACTGGGGCCGTGGCCGGCGGCCCGCGATCGACTTGAGCTGGCGTGACGCGGTTGCCTATTGCCGTTGGCTAAGCGAGGAGACGGGGCACGATTATCGGCTGCCGACGGAAGCGGAATGGGAATACGCCTGCCGTGCCGGAACGACAACCCCGTTCCATTTCGGCGAGACGATCAGTACCGATCAGGCGAACTATGATGGGGGCTTCATTTATGGGAATGGCCAGAAGGGTAAATTTCGTCACCAGACGATGGAGGTGGGACAGTTTCCGGCGAATGCGTTTGGCCTGCACGAGATGCACGGGAACGTCTGGGAATGGTGTGCGGACCGTTACGAGAAAGATGCATACGAAAAGTATATTGACGGTTTTTATCCGGATAAGGTTGGGGATAAGAAATCCCGTCGCGTCCGCGTTCTTCGCGGCGGTTCCTGGCACAGCCTACCGTGGAACCTGCGCTCCGCCGGCCGCAACGCGAACTACACCGTCCTCCAGGACAGCAGCTTCGGGTTCCGCATTGCCCGGACCGTTTCGCAATAGCGAAACGTTACCCCTTTCCACTTCACCCCTTTACCTCTTGGAGGGTGAGAAGAGACCGTGGCCCCGCTGGGGCTGCATAAGCCCTTGGGCTTGCCTCTCCCTTGCTACGTAGCGGCCTCGCGGCCGTTAATGTGTCTCTTCACCAGATTATGAGGTTTCGGGAAACGGACTGTGCCGTTGATACTTTCAGCCGGCGCGAGAATCAGCGCCGGCGATCAAAAACACCATCCGCGCGCTCCATTACACCCTTAGACACTCGATCAACCAAATTCACGAAAGGGGTGCGTGTTTCGCACTGATTTCCCGCGCCACCTATCCGGCGCCTAGCGGTCTCTTCTCACCCCCAAAAGGTTAAAGGAAGCATGGAGTAAGCTTTCGCTAACGCGAAAGCGTCCGGGCAATGCGGAACCCGAGGCCGTTGTCCACGTTGCCGGAGAAGTCCCAGTCGCGGCTGGCGGAGCGCAGGTCCTCCGGTCCGTTGAACCAGGAACCGCCGCGAAGAACGCGCCCGCGACAGGATTTCATATCCCCAACCATATCCGGATAAACGTCAATATACTTTTCGTATGCATCGGTCTCGTAACAGTCCGCACACCATTCCCAGACGTTCCCGTGCATCTCGTGCAGGCCAAACGCATTCGCCGGAAACCGTTCCACCTCCATCGTCCTCATACGATACACACCTTCCCGGCCATTCCCATAAGTGAAGTTCCCATTATAGTTCGCCTGATCGATACTGCTCGTCTCGCCGAAATGGAACGGGGTTGTCGTTCCGGCACGGCAGGCGTATTCCCATTCCGCTTCCGTCGGCAGCCGATAATCGTGCCCCGTCTTCTCGCCAAGCCAACGGCAATAGGCAACAGCGTCATTCCAGCTCACGAAAATTACAGGCCGCCGGCCGCGGCCCCAGTCCGCGGCTTCAGGTTTAGGTTTGTAGTCATGGCCGCTTTTGCGAAGGAAGCGCTTGAACTCTTCGAACGTCACCGCGTATTTGCCCAGGGCAAACGGCGCCGGGATCACAACCCGGTGCTGGGGACCCTCATCTTCACCTCGTTCTTCCTCGTCCTCCGGCGAGCCCATCAGGAACTCGCCGGCGGGGATCTCCACCATCTCCGGCGCGAAGGCCGCGTCGCGGAACACCCGGCCAGGACTCGTGGCGTCCTCCTCGACCTTCCGCCGCGCCGCTTCCTCTTCTCTCTGCTCACTGTTGTTCATTAGCCTTCGCTTTCTCCCATCTTTCCTTGGCGCGGGCGGCTCCCCTTGACGACGCTGCCGTCGCCGACTGCAATCGTCGGCCCGCCTTGAGCGCCACCGCCATCAACGGCGTTGCCGCAATATGGACAGAGGCCCTCCAATCCGGTTCCACGGGCTTCCCGCAATCCGGATATTCACGGGAAGGGGACATCGAAAACCCCTCTCAACAAAACTTTGCCGCACCTGGCCAGCAGGGTTCCCGTAGTTTTGACATTGTTTTACCCGGCTCCCCCCTTAGCTTATCTTTTTTGATATCGTACAGTTTCCTGTTCAGAGCGAAAACCCGCAATTTTTGTTTCATCCGAAGGAGGGTGAACGAGCCAGAATGAGGTGGTCTGAGCTGGTCCCACATTGTTGGACAGTTTGGCAGCGCAGTTAAGCCCGCATTGCCCAGATGACCCTGTAATTTGACGACAGCGCACCCGGATTCTGGTATAAGAATCATTATGTTATAGACAGACTTGGGGTGTTGATATGGCT
>DUZD01000195.1 GCA_013349695.1 Rhodospirillaceae bacterium | reverse complement strand
GCCGCCAATTTGCAGGCCAGATCGGCGACTACCCAGTCGATACCGTTCGGCGCGAGAATGCCGATGGTTTTTGGGCGGTCCTCGAGATCCGCCGCCAGGCCGGCAACCCGCTGGGCAAGGCCTTCGTAGGTAATGGTGCCGTGAGCGTCTCGAAACGCAAACCCTTCCGGTCGAGCCGCCGCCTGACGGTTAAGATCATCGACGGCATCACCCATGGACGATCTCCACCGCCTCTTTCCCCACCGCCTGGGAATGTCCAAGCCCCCGGTCAAAAAACGCCAGGGGTTTGACAATGCTGTCCGGCATCGCGCAAACCCACGGATCGGTCTCGTAATATGTTCCCCAGTCTAGCGGGTTGGCCACCCGCCGCCGCCGGGCCGGCACCAATTTCAGAAGAGGCAAGCAGGAAGCCCCGATCACCCGGCGCAAACGCCTTGTGGCCGTGAAAACGCCCCAGCGCATGCCTTGGCCTCGGCAATGCGCGACGATCTCATGTACCAGCATGAACGACGAGCCAATGCGGATACAGGCAAGGTTCGTCACTTCGAGAATGGTTTGGCGCGATACCAGCTTGCCGGCGGCGGCCGACAGGGCGGCTTCGAGGGGCCCGTCAAGATAAGTTTCCGAGAAATAGCCGTCTTCTCCAAAGCGAACGCCGGCGACGCAGACAGGTTGATCCTGTTTGTTCAATAGGGCGACAAGCATTTCGGGAAATTCACGCGGGATGGCGCCATATTGCTTGGCGTATATCGTCCGCACAAGGCTTTCCGCCGCCTGGCGCAGGGGGTGATGGGGGCCGATGATTTCCATTTTGACCGCGAATCGTTTTTCTCTCGGAAACCGAATCGGCAAAGAGCATGAAGCCGCTAACTTACAGTTCGCTTACAAAAAGGCGGGGAAATGAAATCGAGCCGGTCTTCGTCAAAACCCGGACGGCCTGGCGACTCCCCCTCCGGGCAGGGGAAGTTTCATGGTGAAAACGGCGCCACGGCGGCCCTGGTCATCCGGATCGGCGTCGTCAATGGCGATCTTACCGCCATGCGCCCGAACGATTCCGGAAACGATGGCAAGCCCCAAACCGGCGCCGTCTACGTCCGAGTTGGCGCGCCAGAAACGGCGGAAGACCAGTTCCCGCTGCTCCGGCGGGATTCCACCCCCATGATCCCTGACCGTGACCTTTCCGTCGTCGCCGACGCGGATTTCCACGACCGTACCAACCGGCGTGTAGTTGAGGGCGTTTTCGACCAGGTTGCCAATAGCTTGGCTCAAGGTTTCGGCATTGCCGGAAACGATCACCGGCTCCTCGGCACCCACAAGCGAGATGGATTTTCGCTGATCGATTGCATAGGCTCCCAGGTAGCTGACAACCTCGACGCAGACTGCCGAGAGGTCGGCACGCTCGTCCGCCCTGATTGTCAATGCCTCCAGCTGAGCGACTTTCAAAAGCTGCGAGACAATTCGATTCATCATCCGGATATCCGCCTTCAAAAGAGCTGCCTCATCCGGATCTTTGAGTTTCCCTATGCGGGCGGTAAGAATGGCCAGTGGCGTCCGCAACTGATGCGCGGCGTCGGCGGTAAACTTGCGCTGCATTTTGAAGCCGCTCTCAAGCCGGCCCAAGGCCGAATTGACCGCCCGAACGAGCGGCAAAATCTCCGCCGGGATATCTCTTTCGGGGAGTCGGATGTCGGTTGCCGACGGACCGATGGCCAAGGCCTGCCGGGATGCTGTCTTCAAAGGTTTCAAACCGTTCCTGATGGTGACAATGTTGATCAGCAGCAAGGCGCTGAACAGCAGCATCACCATCCATCCCGACGAGGTGAACGATTCTCCGACGATGGTATCAAGCATGATATCGTCATGCGGCTCGCCCTGCATGACCTGGATCCAGAACAACCGGCCGTGCCGCCTGACAGGCACCGTCGCGCCGAAACGCTCCAGCTTCTTGCCGGCGCTGGCCGGCAGACGGAAATAACTGATTTCCATGGACGATTGGGACAAACCGAAGGGGCTGAGACGTTTTTTATCGCCGTCAAGGGAAAACAACACTTCGCCGTCGGCATTCATCACCACGTAGGAGAATTCCCCTCCCAGCCTGGCGTAGGATTGCGCCAACACGTCCGGTAGCCGCAAACCGGGGACCCCGGCGCTGTCCATATCGAGGTGATTGGCGACATCGTTGGCCTGGGAAACGAGGGAACGGTCCCGCAAAGTATCGACGGTGCTGTAGAATTGAAAAGTCAGCACCGCCAAAACGATTACGAAAACGACACCCGTAATCACGCTCAACCGCCAAATAATTTTGCGAAGCAGAGAGCCCTGAGCGGAATCTCCGGACGCCATCAACACTTAAGTCCCCTCGACGGTGGCGTCGGCTTGGGACGTGGACATCAAATAGCCGACACCGCGAAGCGTATGGATGGTGATTTTCGCTCCCACGCTAGTCAGTTTTTTCCGCAACCTATGGACGGCGACCTCGACGGAATTGGAGGTGACTTGCTCATTGAACCCGTAAAGGTTCTCTTCGAGCGCGGCCTTGGTGACAACACGTCGCGCCGAACGCATGAGATTTTCCAGCAGGCTCAGTTCGCGAGGCGAAAGAGAGATGTCCTTGCCGGCAACCGACACCACCCGGGTGATCGTATCGAAGGTCACGTTGCCGACATTCAGCGTCACCCCCAGCGCGCCGCCGGGACGGCGCAGCAGGGCCTTGACGCGGGCGATAAGTTCCTCCATTTCAAAGGGCTTCAGCACGTAGTCATCGGCGCCGCGGTTCAATCCCTTTACCCTGTCCTCAAGGCCGTCACGGGCGGTCAGGATCAGCACCGGGGTGCTGTCGCCACGGTCGCGCAGGGCCGCCAGAACCTCCATGCCGTCGGAATCCGGAAGTCCAAGATCGAGCACGACGGCGCTGTATTGAGCGATGGCGACGGCGGCGATAGCCTCATCGGCCAAACGGAAGCAATCGACGGTAAATCCCGCCTTTTCCAGTTCCTCCAAAAGAAGACCGGACAATTCCCTATTATCTTCTATGACCAGAAGTCTCACGTCTCCGATCTCGGTCGTGTCCGATAGTTGGTGGAAATTTGTTTTCGGCGTAGCTCCCGATCCCGATAGTCACTCAATCATGCGGCGAGGTCAAGC
>DUZD01000135.1 GCA_013349695.1 Rhodospirillaceae bacterium | reverse complement strand
CTCATCAACAAACACATCGACCACGCGAACGGGATTGTTCTCGCCAACATAATCGTCCAGTCGTTCGGGGAACAAAGTGCTCTGGCTGCGGTCTTCTCCCTCAACAAAACGCTTCATAAAGACCTCCCGCTAAAACTATGGGAGAATCATATCATGCATCCCGTTTTTACACAGCCTGGGTCAAAGATCGGGATAGGGGGGCACCGGGAGGGGGAGCGGACCGGCGCCGTTATTTTCGTATCCGCTCTAAGCCAAGGAGCGTCGAGAACGGGACATTCACAAGGGCAGGCCCGCATGGGCCGAGGCCCGGTCCCATTTGCTGTCGAGGTCGGCATCGAAAATCAGCTTGCTGTCGGCCGGCGCCGTCAGCCAGTCCTGGCGCATCAGTTCCCTTTCCAACTGGCCGGCGCCCCAGCCGGCGTAACCGAGAGCGAAAAGGCTTTGGCGAGGGCCATTGCCCTTGCCGATCGCCTCCAGGATTTCCAGTTGAGTGGTAATCGACACCTCGTTGTCGACCTCGGTGGTGGCGCTGGATTTGTAGTCGCTGCTGTGAAGCACGAAACCACGGCTCGGCTCCACCGGACCGCCGTAATGGAGGCGGATGGTTCCGGCGATCTCGTCGCCGCCAATGCCAAATCCCTTCAGCAGCGTATTCAGGGGGCCGCTGCCGATGGCGCGGTTGATGACCAGGCCGAAGGCTCCCGAGGCATCGTGACTGACCATGTAAATCACCGTGCCGGCGAATCGCGGATCGCCGATTTTGGACGAGGCAACCAAAAGCTGCCCGGACAGACTCTGGGCGCGCGGCTCCTTTTCCCCGCCCATCACCGGCGCCGACGCGGCAAAAACAAATGCGGCGATCGCCGAAACTATGACAGGCCGGAACATCATGGAACGCATAATAGCAGAAACCGGGGCGGGAAATCACTTAGAGCCTATCCGAACAACCGCCTCCAGTTATTCGGATAGGCTCTCAGTCGGGAAAAGTTCGTTCCAGTCGATGGCCGGCAGCTTGAGAAGTGAAACCGGACCCGCGAAAACCGTGCGGTTTTGCAAGGTGATGGCCAGATTCAGGCTGGCTGGACCGCCGTCCTTGGGTCTTCTGGCCAGGGCGCCTAGCACGACTTTTGCGGTAATGGCGTCAACCGAGCGGATCAGCCCTTGTTTTCTCAAGGCGTCGATGATTTCGAAAAATCCCTGGAGCTTGGCGGTGAAAGCGCCAATGGGCTGCATGTCGCCATCCAGGGCCAGCGTCCCCTCGGCCCGCGCGATGAGCGGCCCATAAATGAACTCCAAACGCGGCACTTCCACCGTTCCGCCCCGGTCCCGCCAAGCGGCAAGCGACTCCGGCAACCGCCCCGCGGGAATAGCGCCCAAGACACTGGCGTCCAGCACCAGATTGTCGACGCGGTTGCCCAGCGGCAGGAAAATCCCCGCCGGCGTTTCCAATCCCTCGGCTTGCAGATGCAGGTCGAACGTCACGGTCCGGTGATCGGCGTCATCGGCCGTGTCGTGCAGCGCTTGCAGGCGCATTGTCTTGACGGCGATGCTTTCGCCGCTGTCCCCGTTCTCGTCGGTAAGCGAGAGATTAAGGCCGGAAACGGTCAATTCCCCGCTCTTCGGCCAGCCGCCGGCAAGGCCAAGGCCGATGGCGATCTCGTCCGCCAAGCCGACATAGGTCACCGGCTCGCCGCCTATCGTCAGGCCAAGGGTTAACGCGCCGGTGGGCATGATCGTCAGCCGCCACGGATTCCAGGGGCGCATTTCGACGGTCAGGCCCTCGCTCTGCCAAGCCCACGGGACATCGCTTGCCGGATAGCCGAGACCCGGATCGCTCAAGGTCAGCCGCATGAGGAAAGGAAAGCCGTTGAGCAGCAAACCCGAATAATTAACGGTGTATCCTTCCTGACGTCTCGTTTCGGCCCATTCGACGGCCCCGTTGCGCAGCCCAAAGGCGATGACAAACCAGAAAACAACGTAAAGGATGGCCGCCGCGGCAAAGGCGATGACAGACCACAATGTCGTTTTGAGGTTCCTGAAATAAGCCGGCGGGCGATATGTAGCGGCGGGATGACGCCGAAAATCCCGTTGGCGGCGGTTCTGTTCAGGAGGGGCCATGAAAAATATCCAAGTTTCGGAACGATCAGCCGCCTATATAGCCATTAATACGGCCCCTATCTTATACCAACCTGCGTTAATAGAGACCCATTGTGATCGTATTTCCCGCCCCCTCGGTAGGAGGGGAGGCGCCCGGCGATGTTGGCGCATCGCCAAGCTTTCCCGACGCCCCGAGGGGGCGGGAAATACGATCACAATGGGTCTCTATTAACGCAGGTTGGTATCACAGGATATAAAGGGACATGAGCGGAACGGCGGACGGAATCTGGATATTCGGATACGGCTCGTTGATGTGGAGGCCGGGGTTCGCTCGCCTCGAGGTTCGTCCGGCGTTGCTGCGCGGCTACCACCGCTCCCTTTGCGTCTATTCCATCGTTTACCGCGGCACGCCGGAACGGCCGGGTTTGGTGCTGGGGCTGGACCGGGGCGGGGCGTGCAAGGGCCGCGCTTTTTGCGTCGCCGCCGAAGACGCCGGGCGGGTCAAGGCCTATCTGAACGCCCGCGAATTGGTCACCGGCGTCTACCGGCCCAGGAACACAGCCGTCCGCCTCGACGACGGGCGCCGGGTCAGTGCCTACAATTTCGTCGTCCGCCGCGACCACCAACAGTATGCCGGAAACCTCACGCCGGAACGCACCGTCGAGCTGGTCCTGGCCGGCCGCGGCGCCGAGGGATCGAGCCTGGACTACCTCAGGAACACCGTCCGCCATCTTAACGAACTGGGTATCCGCGACGGCGCCATGCGGCGGCTGCTGGAACTGGCGGAGACTGATAGCGCGAGACAACTGAAACTCTCATGATGCTTTGTGTTCCGAGACGGAAATCACCTGTTACGCAACAATCGAATCAGGAAGGGGCCTCTGGCGAATCGATGTCGAGGCGAGGGATAACTTCACGAATCAATATTTCGTTTTCACTCCCAAAAATTGTTTAACCCGCATTGCCCAGATGACCCTGTAATTTGACGACAGCGCACCCGGATTCTGGTATAAGAATCATTATGTTATAGACAGACTTGGGGTGTTGATATGGCTCACCCGATGGGTGAA
>DUZD01000188.1 GCA_013349695.1 Rhodospirillaceae bacterium | reverse complement strand
ATTTCCCGGCCGCGTCGCCGTTTCCTCGTCATTCGGGATCGAGGCGGCGGTGTTGCTTGCCTTGGTCGCCGAAATCGACCCGGCGACGCCGGTAATTTTTCTCGATACCGGTCTGTTGTTCGAGGAAACCCTGGCTTACCGCGACATCTTGCAATCGCATCTGGGTCTCAAGGGCGTCCGCACGGTGAGCGCCGATCCGTCGGCCCTCGAAGCTTTCGGTCCGGAACGGATCTTGTCTCTCACCGCCACCGACGATTGCTGCTCTTTGCTCAAGAAGCAGCTTCTCGTCAAGGCGTTGCGGGGATTCGACGCCTGGATCACCGGCCGCAAACGTTTTCACGGCGGCGAAAGGTCGCGGCTGGCAGTCTTCGAATTCATCGATGGCCGGATCAAGATCAACCCTCTCGCCGCCTGGTCGCCGGCTCGCGTCGAGGCTACTTTCAGGGAACTGAAGCTTCCCCGCCACCCCTTGGCCGAAAAGGGTTACACCTCGGTTGGATGCGTCCCGTGCACAAGCTTGGCCGGGCTCGGCGAAGGTGTCCGCGCCGGCCGCTGGGCGGGACGGGAAAAGACCGAATGCGGCATCCACTAGGCGCCCTGGTTGGCCTAGGCGATCCGAGGATCGTCCCGCACATATTGAACTGCCCCCGCCCACACCAACGGATGAATTAAAAGCCATGCACAATGGAGAAAAAAAATCCTCCAACATCTTCGCCGTGGAACACCGAATCGCCACCGAAGACCGTTGGCAACGGAACAACCACCGAAGCGGCATCCTTTGGTTCACCGGCCTTTCCGGGGCCGGCAAAACCACCCTGGCGCTGGAACTGGAAAGACAACTTCATCTCAAGGGATACCAAATTTACGTGTTGGACGGAGACAATATCCGCGGCGGCCTGAACTCGGACCTGGGTTTCTCGCCCGAGGATCGCATCGAGAACATCCGCCGCATCGGCGAAGTCGCGACCTTGTTCGCCGATGCCGGGTTCATCGTGATCGCGGCCTTCATCTCCCCGTATCGCCAGGATCGCCGCCTGGCGCGGAAAATCCTGCCCAGCCGGTTTCACGAAGTTTACTTGAATTCCGAACTGAAAACCTGCGAGAAGCGCGATCCCAAGGGCCTGTATAGGAAAGCCAGGCTAGGCGAGATCCCCGACTTCACCGGCGTCTCCGCCCCCTACGAAGCCCCGGAAAACCCCGAGCTGGTGATCAATACCAACGACCAGCCGGTGGCCAACTGCCTAGCCAGGTTGATCGATTACGCAGAAAGGGAGTTCGGCGTTCCCAGTGCGCTGACCGGCGTTGCCTGAGGCGTTCCGCCCGGCCAATCCCCACCGCCGCCATAGAGCAAATCCAGATTGATTGGAATCGCCAAAGGCGATCCGCGCTAAACCGTCGTAGGGGTGCAATTTGGCTGACGCGGGCCACTAGCTAGCGAGAACAGGCTTTGTCTTTGACCTTGGCGCAAAGCCGCGCCCCCGCCTTTGACGAGGCGGGGGCGCTTATTGGCTTCGGTTTTGCCGGCCAGGGAAAAGGCTATTTCAGCGTTTTCAGGTGGGCAATGATGTCGGCGCGCTCACTGGCATCTTTATTTTTAACAACCATCCTGGATTTCTTACCGCCGATTTTCTTGAAAAATTTCTTGGAATCGGTGATGAGTTCATCGAGATTCGCATCGTCCCAAACGAAATCAGCGCCTTTCAGGCCCTTGTATTTCTTGTAACCCGGGAGGGCGCCCGCCTTGCGGCCGACGACACCATACAGATTGGGGCCTACTTTTTTCTTCTTGTCACCTTGGGCAGCCGAATGGCAAACGTTACATTTGCTCATGAAGGCTTTCTGGCCTTTTGCGGGATCGCCGGCGAACGCCGAACCGCTGGCCATGCTCATGACCAGAGCCATGACCAGAGCCATGCCGAACGCAAGAAACTTGCCTTTGCTCATATGGAGTCTCCACCTGTTATAAGATTAATTTCATCAAAAAGTGATTCTCATTATCAACTAACGGCCAGAACTTTGCAACCGGGACCGCCGCTGTTTCCCATATAAGATCGAAAATCCGCTTTTCCATGACCGGCCTCGACAACGCCCTGATCGGCGTCGCTTAAGCGCTGTCGGGCGGCAACGTGTATATACTTCCTGGGCCTGACCGCGGTGCTCTGCCTGATCCTTGGCATGGGCCCGCCGACGACGGCCAACGACCTTGTCGTCGCCACCCCGCCGGCCGGCGTGCCGGTCGAACTGTGGACCGCCGCCGGCCTGGTGCCGCCGCTGATCGCAGTGCCGGCGGTGCTGCTGGTCCATGAATGGTGGGGCCTCAACGATCAGATCAAGTCGGTCGCCCGCCGAATTCGCCCGTCAAGGTTTCCTGGCGCTGGCCTTGGACCTTTACCAAGGCAAGGTAGCGACAACAGAGGAAAGCGTCGGCGCCTACATGCGGGCGGTGGACCTTGTCTTTTCTGAAGGAGCAGCTGCAATAAAGCGGCGCCGAGAGGTCAAAAGGCGCGGCGGAGAGCAGCGCGGAAGGAAAAAGCAATGACGGGGAGAAGCGTATCGCTTCCAAGGGGAAGCGATACGCTTCTAAGGGAAAGGCGGGAAAATTGCTTCCTCGACGCCACCGGCTACATGCTTAATCCGGGTGCTTCGACCGGCACGTCGACCCAATTCTCGCCTGCCGCGACGAGACAGGAATAGCCGCTCGGCTGGGTCGAGAGGATGGTCCAGGAGCCCTTGTCCGATGTCAAAACCTCCATCAAAACGCCGCTTTTAGCGAGGCCCACGGAGGTGAGTTTTTCCGCAAACCCTCCCTCCAGACCCTCAAGGATCTTGGCGCGCTCGAAGCAATCGTTCGGTGCGGTCGATTGGGCTTTGGCGTCCAGGGCGTACCCGCCGATACAAAGGACGGTCAGGATCGCGGCGACATAGGTTCTCATGGCGGCGCTTCCGTGCAACATGGCGCGAAACTGTTTCATTTGAATTTCCCCTCTTCTCTCAAAAAATTATTAAAACACTTGAAATTTTATGTAAGGGGTCGACAAGGTCGTTTCGAAGAATTCATGGGAGATGTCCCGTTCGATGTTGAAAAGTTGAAGTAGGTGTCGCTCTCCCGGAGCCTTTAGGCTCCTGGTGATTCAAACCCAAGAAGGAGAACGACACCATGCGAAATGATATCCATAATTCCACCAGCCCGAAAGCCCTTGCCGCGCCTTTTTCCCTGCCGACTTTGGGGGACGCGATGGA
>DUZD01000160.1 GCA_013349695.1 Rhodospirillaceae bacterium | reverse complement strand
CCATGTCCAGCATAAGTTTGGTCTCCCGGAGCGCCGGGCCTGTCGGTATCTGGGACAGCCGCGTTCGACGCAACGGCGTCGGCGGATTGTTGCCGATGACGAGAAGGCCCTGACAGTGGCGATCATTCGCCTGGCCAGCCAATATGGCCGCTACGGTTATCGTCGGATCACGGCCATGCTGCGGGCCGAGGGCTGGGTGGTGAATCACAAGCGGGTGGAACGCATCTGGCGGCGTGAGGGGCTGAAGGTTCCCAAGAAACAGCCTAAACGGGGACGGCTCTGGTTCAACGACGGGTCCTGCATCCGTCTGCACCCGAGTTGGCCGAACCACGTTTGGGCCTACGACTTCGTTCAGGCACGGACACATGATGGCAGGGCCTTCAGGATGCTTACCATCATAGATGAATACAGCCGGGAGTATTTGGCCATCCTGGTGGCCCGGCGGCTCCGGTCCGACGACGTTCTCCATATCCTGGCCGACCTATTCGCGGATAGAGGACCGCCTGATCACATCCGCTCCGATAACGGCTCGGAGTTCACGGCCAAAGCCGTCAGAGCCTGGCTCGGCAGGATTGGCGTCGGAACCCTGTTCATCGAACCGGGCAGTCCCTGGGAGAACGGATACAACGAGTCCTTTAACGGAAAACTTCGCGACGAGCTTCTAAACGGAGAAATATTTTACACGCTGAAGGAGGCGCAAATGCCTATCGAACGCTGGAGACAACACTACAATACGGTAAGGCCGCACAGTTCTTTGGGATACAGACCACCAGCGCCGGAGACCGTCATCCCGGGAAGACCTGATCCGGTCTTCGTTCAATGGGGACTACGACCAGATCAGGCCTTCCCTCGACATCGAGTCTAACTTAAAAAGTGGTATCGTTCGTGGGGGCAGGCCACCGGCATCGCCGGCGAAGCGGCGCCTTGCGGCCTTCCTGATTTGGTCTCATCACAACCGCCTCCAGTTATTCGGATAGGCTCTTAATTCGTAATTGGCGCCGCCGCCAACCGGCAAGCTTGGAAATTCCGCGAGCCCCGCTATTGGAATCAAGTCTACCGTCAGCGAATTTCGGAACCGCCATCATGCCAGGTTCGCCTCGAAGTATTCACGGATATACTTGCCGGCGGGCTCCCGGAAAGGCTGGGCGGCCCAAGGCAGACTGACGAGGATCCTGACGCTGAGGTCGAAGACCAACACCACCCCCGACACGTCGACCCCCTTGATCTTTCCGGAAAACGAGAACTCATCGTCATCGGCCGCGAAGTCGAGGTCGCGCAACAAGGAGTCGCAGCCGTTGGCCACCAGCAACCGCCGCAATTTCGAAACGGCTTCGTCTCGGGAGAATTTATGCTCGATCTCGAACTCGACTTCCGCCATTGGCGAAACTCCCCGGTGAAAAGGCCACCTCCCGTGGGATTCCCAGGCGACGCTCCCCGGTGGTGGTGGTGGCTTCCTGGACTTGCGCTGGCGCCGATCAGGCTATCAAATCGCCAAGTTGATCCCAGTAGTCCGGCGGCAACTCTTGAGCCAGCTTGAGCGCCCCGGCGCTGCCGTCGAAAGTGGAATCGGCGACCGTCGTCACCTGGACCTCGCCAAAGGTGCTCAATTTTTCGGCGATGAAGGAAGCCAAGCCCTTAATCCGCGAGCCGCCGCCGGCCATAACGATGTTCTTCAGGACGTCGCTCTGGTGCTCGGGCGGGAAGCTACGGATCAGGTTTTCGGCGGTTTCGATGATTTCGGGGACCAGCGATTCGCAGGCGGCCTGGACCTGGTCCGTGACGTCATACGTTCCGGGCTTGCCATCGGCGCGTAATTCCACCTTGATCGATTTGCCGTTGTCGCCGACGAAAGAATTTTCCTCCTTGATGGCGCAGGTCACGTGGGTGTTGATCTGCACTTCCGGGTAGCGCTCCTCAATCAAGGCCATGAGCCTTTCGTCGACGAAATTGCCGGCCCGGGTCAAGGTCGCCTGGTCCTCGGCCTCCGGCAAGGTTCCCTTGAGGGCGGAGAGATCCACGGTTCCGGCGCCGATGTCGATGACCAGGGCGTTCACCAGCTTGCCTTGGCCATAGGCCACCATGAACGGCTCCGATATGACCAAGGCCATGTCCATCATCTCCTGCGCGATGTTCAGCAACAGCGACTTGTTGGCTCCGGAGGCGCGGGCGGGAACGCCGATGATGGCGCAAATCTCCTCGTTGGGTTTGGGCTTCGCGACCTCGATCACGTGCGACAAAAGGTGGCGCGCGACCTCGATATCCCGTTCGGAGTATTCGCGCAGCACCCCGTCCTCGAGGGGGTAACGGATATCGAGGTAGGAGCGTTTGTCGAGCGCTTCCTGACCGACGACATAGGGCGAGCCCAAGAGCTTCACTCCGATGAGGTCCCTCGGGTAGCCGACGACCGACCTCACCATATGTTTTTCGCCACGGCTCGACATGACCGCCGTCCGCGAGGTTCCCAAGTCGATCCCCAACAGCAGCCGCTTGCCCTTGTCGGCCGGTTTGCCGACTGGTTTGCCGACTGGTTTGCCGGCTGGTTTGCCGGCTGGTTTGCCAGCCAGTTTGCCGGCCAGTATACCGGCCGGCTTGTCGGCCGATTTTTCCTTATCCTTGCCAGGTGCTTTGGCCATTCCGTAATCTCCTTTCCCCCAGCGTCTTCCAGCCAGAGCGGACGGAACTTAACATCAAACAACCCCAACCAGAACCTTCTTTCATGGTTCGCCCTCGGAAAAGATGCGCCTAGCCGTCCGCGGCGGCAAGCTCGCCGTTTTCGATCCCAGTCGCGGAGGTGATCTATTGACCGTCCGCTTTGTCCTTTTTGCCCAACTTCTTCTTCAAGCCGGAGATTCCCGCAACCAAAAGCCGGAGATTCCCGACAACCAAACCGCCGAAGAAGCTGGAGACCCCCTTGAACAGATCCTCGACCGTAATCTCCTCTTGTTCGGGAGGCTTGGCCTTGGCGGTCCAGCTTGTGGTTTCGGGGGCTGCTTTCTTGGCCGGCTCCGCCTGGGCCGCGGCGGTGGTTTCCAGGGCGGGCTTTGCTTGCGCCGCCTGCTTGTCGACGCCGGCCGCCGCCTGCTTGTCGACGCCGGCTGCCGCCTGCTTGTCCACCTTGGCCGCCACCTGTTTGCCCGCCTTGGCTACCGGCCGTTTGCCCGCCTTGGCTACCGGCCGTTTGCCCGCCTTGGCCGCCGGCCGTTTGCCCGCGCCGGCCGCCACCCGTTTGCCCGCCTTGGCCGCGCCGGCGGTTTTCCGGGCGG
>DUZD01000144.1 GCA_013349695.1 Rhodospirillaceae bacterium | reverse complement strand
GTCAACCTCCAACCCTGTTGTGAAAAACCCGTCTCGAAAAACCGCCGTCAACCCGGCCAATACCGCTCGTCTCGCTCAAATCCGATGGCTATCATGAATAATTGGGGCTAGGGACAGTATAAAACTTTCTTGTCGGTCAGGATAATTTCATCTATTTCGGGCGCTCATGGCACGTATAGCAAGGCTGGTTGTACCGCCGGAATCTAGGGACAGTATATAGTTTTTAGCACAAAAAATTATATACTGTCCCTAGATTTCTGTCCCTAGATTCGTCGGCGCCGATTCTTTTCAACATGGATATGCTCCAATGCTTTAACGCGCCGCCGAAGGTTTTTTCAAAGGAAACATCGCCCCCAGCAGCAATCCCCACAGAATCCAAAAGATTTCACGGAACCGCCGGATCAAGGCGACGGCGATGCCGGCTACCGGCGAGCCGGTCATGGCCGAACAAATCAGCAAGAACGTTCCTTCCTGGGCGCCGATGCTGGAGGGGATGAAAAACGTGCTGGTGCGCACCAATTGCGCCGCCGCCTCGATGATCCAGGCATCCGTCAGCGAGACCGGATAGCCAAGAAAAGCCATGCTGTAATAAATTTCCAGGACGCCGACCAACCAGTTGACGAAGGCCAACAAAATAGCCCAGGAAAACCGCCTCAGATGACGGGTGTAAAACCGCACCAAGCGTTCGTCCACGTCGCGGACAAGATGCATCACCTTTTCGACGCCGCGGGTAAATCGCCAGCGGCTGATCCAGTTTCCCGTGATGGTCGAAACTTTCAGCCGTTGGATGAAAAAAAACAGGGCCGTTCCCAGGCCGAGGGCAAAAAGCCCTATGCCGGCGAAAACCTTGTAGGATGCCGGGAGAACAGGCGATGCCCACATCAAGGCGAACCCCAAGGCAAGGAAAATCACCAGCGCCAGCATGTTGATGGTTTTGCCGATGAGCAGAGACGCCGTTCCTTCGCGATAGCCGATGTCATAATACTTTTTTAACAGGACCGCTTTCACCGGTTCGCCGCCCATGCTCGCCATCGGCAAAATGCTGTTGAAAACCTCGCCGACCATCCGCACCTTCCATATCCGGTACAACCAAGTCAGGTTGAGGGGAATAAAGGTCAAGGTCATGTGCCAGGTGAACGAATCGATCACAAAGGCAACGAGATAAAGGCCCAGAATGACGGTGATTCCCCAGCCCACAAGGTCGACACGTTCGATAACCTGGGCAATCTCGATCTCGCTAACGACAAAGGCAAGCAGTCCCAAACCAACCAGCAGAAAAAGATATTTCAGGTACCGCACTTCACCGCCCCTCAAACGTGATAATCGCGGGCTCCGCGCACGAACTGGGTCATCCAGTAAACATGCGCGCCGATCGCTCCGGCGGGGAGCAAAAGCCAGGTCAGGTCGATCAGAGCCAGAGCCAGGACGATAAAACAGAAATCGGCGCGGGCGAATTCGCGAAACGCCATCAGGGCCCATTGCTTCCAGTCTTCCGGCCTCGGCGGGTGGTCATCGTTCCTCCGGCCGGTGGTATCGAGCGCATCCCCCGTCTCAAGGCGAAGCCGGGCATCGACGGCCACCCCGATGAAATAGTTGATGGTGCCTCCGGCAGCGGCGATGAAACCAAGCCACAACCAAAGATCGTCTCCACTCTCTTTGGCGACGCCGACGCCGAGGGCGGCGAAAAAACCGGCGTGAACTACCCAGTCGACGAAAGTATCGAATTTGTCGCCGAATCCGGAAGTCTGATTTTTGAAACGCGCAACCTCGCCATCGCAGTTGTCTAGGGTATAGCACAGCGTAAAAAGCATTGCCCCGCCCAACGTCCATGAAAACCCGCCCTGCATAAAGCCCCAGCAAGCGGCCAGGCCGACCGCCAGGGACGCCGCCGTGACTTGGTTCGCGGTCACCGGAAGTTGGACAATAACAGGGGAAACCCGCGCCGAAATCCGCCGGATCAAAGGGAACAGGCGAGCCGTCGTTGGATCCATTCAAGAAGCTTCCTGCTCCGTCGCTCCCCTCCAAAACACCATCAAGGCCGGCAGGACGACCAGAGTGCATCCCAAAGTCAGGGTGATGGAAATGGCCAACAGCAACCCCATGCTCGATGTTCCAGGATGGCCGGACAAAGCGATTGTGCCAAACGATCCGATGGTAGTCAGTCCACTAAAAACCACGGCGCGGGGGGTGCTGGTCCCGAAGACGCCGGCGGTGGCGCCCTCGTTTCGCCGCCGCAGCACCAGATGAATGCCGCTCGCCACGCCCAGCCCGAATAGCAAGGGCAGGACAATGACGTTGGCGTAATTGAACGAAAGGCCCAACAGAACCGACGTGGCGATGGTCAGCAGGACCGCCAGCAATAAAGGCATGAACACCAAAACCACGTCCTTGAAAGACTTCAAAATCACCGCCAGCAGCACCGATATCATGACCACCGCCAGCACCGCCGCGTCGCCGACGGCGGCGACCACCACTTTCCCCGCCTCGAAGATAACGACGGGCGAGCCGCTGGCCTGGGGGGCCAGCTTGCGTACTGCGCCGACGAAACGGGCCAGCGCCTCCCTGTCCTTCATATTTTCCTTTGGGTAAACCTCGACTCGCGCCCTACCGTCGGCGGCGACATGGCGCTTTCTTAAGCTTTCGGGAAGAGTTTCGATGGAAATCGGTTCCGCCTCCAGAGATTGTTTCAGCATCAACAGCCGCCTCGGCAGGGACGACAACAACCGGTTTTCCAGATCGGCAAAGTCCGGCGCGGCGCGCAAAGCGTTGAGTAATCGTTTCGCTGCCGCTCCCTCTCCTTTTGCCGAAGCGGCCAGAAGCCGCAATTTGACGCCAAGAACTTCGAGAGAGGATTTGATTTCCTCCATCGTCGGCGCCGGAATCTGTTGCCGGCTAGCCAGGGCCGGCGACAGAAACAGGCCCATGATCCCGATAATGTCCAATTTCTCGTCCTGGCCGGTGGGAACGTAATCGTACAGGGTTATCGTCTCCTTCACTTGCTCGAGGCGGGCGAGCTTGGCGGCCAAATCCCGGGCTTCGTCCAGGTTTTTCGCGAGGACGGTGATGGAGTAAGGGCTGGTGCGGCTGTCATTCATGAGATCGAAAAGGGTGCTGACCGATTCCGTGCTCGGATCCTTCAGGTTCATGGGATCGAAATCAAAGCGGGCTTGCGGCAACAGGACGACGGCGGCCAAACCAAGGGCCAAGGCTCCCCAAAGGATAACGCCGGCATGCTCCAGAACCAAAGTCGACCCCGCGAAGCGACGCCGCCCAG
>DUZD01000108.1 GCA_013349695.1 Rhodospirillaceae bacterium | reverse complement strand
AGCGGTCCTTCGCCAAGACCTATCCGGACGCCTGGCGGCGCATGGGACAAGCCGAATCGGGGCAATTTTTCGGCCAGGATGGATTGTTCACCTTCGCCACCTTTTATCCCGATCGGGAAATTCAGGGCGCGGCGGCGGCGGGCCGGGCCGGAAGCGGCCGTTTCTGGAAGATCGTCACCCGCCTGGGCCCGGAAATACCGGGCGTTGCCGGGCATAGCCGGCACCGCTACGCGCTGGCGTTTTACGCGGCGCTTGTCCTGTTGTCGGCGTTCGGCAGCTGGCGCCTGGAGCAGGCGCGGGCGATGAGGTGGCGGGCGGAGACGGCGGTGAAGGAAGGCGAGGACCATTTCCGCGCCTTCCTCGATGATTCGCCGGCGGACGCTTCCATCAAGGACATGGAACGGCGCTATCTCTTGATCAGCAGGCAATACCGGGATTGGTTCGACTTCACCGAACGGCTAAGCAAGGGGCTGACCGCCAGGTACATCCTCGTCCTGGCGGTGCTGGCCGGGCTCGCCCTCGGTTCCTACCTTCTTTTGGAACAGGCGGTCGCCGACAATGAAAGCGGCGCCGCCCTGGTCAACGTCGGCGGCCGGCAGAGGATGCTGTCGCAACGGGTGGCGCTATTGGCCGAGCACTTGGCCGAAGACATCCGACCCGCCAACCTGCAAGCCGACCGCGAGGCGCTGAGAAAATCCATCGAGCTGATGGAAAGGTCGCTGGGCGCCCTCGTCAAGGGCGATCCCGGCATGAATATTCCCGCCGCCATGTCCGAGGAAGCGCGGGCCTTGTACTTCGGGCCGAAAGGGTTTGCCGGCCGGCTGACGCGGGCCTTTCTCGATCACGCCAAGGCCTTCGCGGCGGCGGCCGATCGGGACCAGCGTCCGGGCAACCCGCATTTGCACTATCTCCTGGAAGCGGCGCCCGGCGAACTGCTGGACTCCCTCGACGCCGTGGTCTCCCAGTATCAAAAGGAGAGCGAACGCCGCGTCGCCGACCTGCGGGCGATGCAGGGTTACGTCCTGGCGTTGACCCTTGTCGTGCTGGCGCTCTCGGCGTTCGCCGTTTTCCGCCCCATGGTCAGGCGCGTCCGCCTCGACATCGGCGAACGCATTAAGGCGGAAGCGCGCCTCAACGAAGCCATCGAAAGCATATCGGACGGCTTCGCCATTTACGACGCCGAAGACCGCCTGGTCCTGTGGAACAGCCGGTACGCCAGACGGTTTCATGCGCGGACGGGCGATGTCTTGTTTGCCGGCTCCCGCTTGGAGGACATCGTACGCGCCGCCGCCGAAACGGGGCTGATCGCCGGCGCCAGGGGCCGGGTCGAGGACTGGGTCGGCGAGCGGCTGGATTGGCACCGCGACCCGCAAGGGCCGTTCGAGATCGAGGCAACCGACGGCGGCTGGCGGATGCACAACGAATACCGGACCAGCGACGGCGGCACCGTCCTCATCAGCGCCGACATCAGCGAGTTGAAACGCCGCGAGGCGGCCCTGATCGAGGCCAAGACCGAGGCCGATGCCGCCAATCGCGCCAAGAGCGAGTTCCTCGCCAACATGAGCCACGAGCTGAGGACGCCGCTGAACTCGATCATCGGCTTTTCGGAAGTGATGGGTGGGCAGGTGTTCGGCAATCTCGGAAACGCCAAGTACGCGGAATACGTGAAGGTCATCAATGGTTCGGGAAAACACCTGCTCAAGATCATCGACGACATCCTCGACGTCTCGAGGATCGAGGCCGGCAAGGTGAAACTCGAAAAGAAAAAAATCGATGTCGCCGGGACGGTCCGCTCCTGCGCCGCCATGGTGGCGGAACGGGTCCGCAATGCCGGACTTTCCCTATCGATGGATGTCGAGGAAGGCGTGCCGGAACTTGACGCCGATCCGACCCGGGTCAAACAAATTCTTCTCAACCTGCTCGCCAACGCCATCAAGTTCACCCCTGAAGGCGGGCGGATCACCGTCGTCGCCGGCACGGGCGAGGACGGCGCGCCCGTCATCGAGATCGCCGACAGCGGCATCGGCATCGCCGCCCAGGACTTACCCAGGGTACTGCAACCCTTTGCCCAGGTGGAAAATGCCATGACCCGCGCTCACGAGGGGTTGGGGCTTGACCTGCCGTTGGCCAAATCCTTGATGGAACTGCACGGCGGCACACTGACGATCGACAGCGAAGCCGGCCGGGGAACGACCGTCACCTTGCGCTTCCCTGAAATTCGGTGACAGCATACTAATTTCCACCTTTCCGTTTGATTGCAAATGGCAAGGCTTGGAAATTAGTATGCTGTCACCGAATTTCCATTAACACGGATCCCTCGTTGCAGTTTTTTATCGCCGATGCCGGTGATTTCGTGGATCGGCACCGGCCGGCTCATTCCTTTCAACTTAACATTCAGGTGGCCGTCCGTCAGGACCGTGTCGCGGACCTCCTCGAAGGTGGCCTCGGAGGCGAAAATCTGCCCGCCGCTGGCGATTCCCTCGATCCGCGCCGCCAGGTTTACGATGCGTCCGATGACGCTGTATTTGAGGCGCGTTTGGGAGCCGATGTTGCCGGCCACCGCCTCGCCGGTGCTGAGCCCGATTCCCATTAGCAGTTCGGGCAGGCCCCGGCCCTTGATCTCGGCGTTGACGGACGCCATCGCGTTCTGCATCTCAACCGCGCAGGCCACCGCCCGGGCGGCATCGTCGGGCTTGCCGGCGGGAACCCCGAAGACGGCCATCAGGGCGTCGCCGATGAAGTTGTCGATGCTGCCGCCGCTTCATGACCGCATCCGTCATGGTGCCCAGGAAGACGTTCAGCGCGTCGACCACCTCTTCTGGCGAAAGGACCTCCGACATCGGGGTAAAGCCCCGGAGGTCGGCCATCAGCACCGTCACCTTTCGGCGCGCCCCCCCGAGGGTCAGCGGGCCGTCGGCGTTGAGGACCGCTTCGGCGACTTCGTTGGTCACGTATTGGCCGAACACCTTCTTGATGAACTCGTTGCGGAGGTAGAGGTCCTCATAGGCCCGGCTCTTCTCGAGGGTGAGCGCCAGTTCGCCGGCGATCTGCGAAAATAGCTCCACGTGCTGGTCTCGGTAGGTGCCGGACGAACGGCTGGAGAAGAAAATGAACCCGATTGCCGTGTCGCCGGCGACCAGCGGGCAGGTCAGGCTGGAGCGGATACCTTCCTTCGCGATCAACGCCGTCGAATGCGACTTCGGGTGCTGGCGCAGGCACTCCTCCAGATCGTTGAGAATTCGGGGCTGGCGGGCGTCGGCGATCTTTTGCAGGCTGCTGCCCTTAAGACCCTCCGCATAGCCTTTGCCGATGATGACGGGTTGGTAATCGG
>DUZD01000109.1 GCA_013349695.1 Rhodospirillaceae bacterium | reverse complement strand
GTGATCACGCCGATATCCACGGTCCGCTGCTTGAAAATCCGATTTTCGGTCAGCAGGGTTTCGCAGTCATCGACAAAACCAGGGGCGTGCTCGGCCCAGGCGCGAATGTCGTCGGCGAGGCCGTCCGGCAGGTCGGCAACGACCCCGCCCGGCTGGAAATAGGCCATATGCATGCGGGCGCCGCTGACCCGCTCGCAAAACTCCATGAGAATCTCGCGTTCCTCGAAGCCCCACAGCATGGGCGTCATGGCGCCAATGTCCATGGCAAAAGTGCAAACGTTGAAGATGTGGTTCAGTATCCGGCCGATTTCGGCGTAAAGAACGCGGATGTATTGGCCGCGCGGCGGCGCCTCGATGGCGAGGAGTTTTTCGATGGCGAGGGCAAAGGCATGTTCCTGGTTTTGCGGGGAGACGTAATCGAGGCGGTCGAAATAGGGCAGCGCCTGCAGGTAGCTTTTGTTTTCGATCAGCTTTTCCGTGCCCCGGTGCAACAGCCCGATATGGGGATCGGCGCGGTCGATGACCTCGCCGTCCAATTCCAGGACCAGACGCAGGACGCCATGGGCGGCCGGGTGCTGGGGGCCGAAATTGAGAGTGAAGTTTCTGATTTGGCTTTCGGCCATCAAGACTCTCCGCCGCCGGCGGCGTTGGCCTTTTCGTCACCGGGAAGAGCGGCGGAGGCGCCTTCCCAGGGGCTCAGGAAGTCGAAACCGCGGTATTCCTGGACCAGCTTGACGGGTTCATAGACAACCCTTTTCCTTTCGTCGTCGTAACGCAGTTCGACATGGCCGGTGAGCGGGAAATCCTTGCGCAAGGGATGCCCATCGAAACCATAATCGGTCATGATACGGCGCAAATCCGGATGGTCGGAAAAATAGATACCGAAAAAATCCCAGGCCTCGCGTTCCCACCAGTTGGCGGAAACGAAAACGCCGGTCGCCGAGGGAACCGGCGTTTCCTCGTCGGTCCGAACCTTGAGCCGGATACGGCGATTGTGGGTTAGGCTCAAAAGGTTGTAAACCACGTCGAATCTATCGTCGCGGTGCGGGTAGTCGACCCCGCAGACATCCAACAATTGCTTGAACTGGCAGTTGACGTCGTCGCGCAGGAACTTCAGCACTTTGACGATCGCCTCGCGGTGAACGGCAACGATCAACTCGTTGCATTCGATCTTGGTTTCAAGCACTTCCCGCGACAGGGAATCGGCGATGAATTCGCCAAAGTCATGAAGCGCCGGGTCCATGGTCCCTCGGTGGCCGTTCTAAGGCTTGTTCAGTTTTTCCTGTATAGCGGATCAGCGCCAAAGCGTCCCGGTCCGCCTGATTTTCTTTTGCAACTGGAGAATGCCGTACAACAGGGCCTCGGCCGTGGGTGGACAGCCGGGAATGTAGACATCCACCGGGACAATGCGGTCGCAGCCGCGAACCACGGCATAGGAATAATGGTAATAGCCGCCGCCATTCGCGCATGATCCCATGGAAATGACGTAGCGCGGCTCGGCCATCTGGTCGTAAACCTTACGGAACGCGGGGGCCATTTTATTGGTCAGCGTACCGGCCACCAAGATCACGTCCGACTGCCGCGGGCTGGGCCGGAAAACCACCCCGAAACGATCCATGTCATAGCGGCTGCACGCAGAGTGCATCATCTCGATGGCGCAACAGGCCAAGCCGAACGTCATCGGCCATAGGGAACCCGCCCGAGCCCAATTAACCAGTTTGTCCACTTGCGTCAGGATGAAGCCTTTTTCCGTCAATTCACCAGCAACTCTCCGCGGCAAGGCATCCTGCCCGGCGCCCGGCGGCACGGCTGTCGCGGTATCGTCGGAAAAGCCGGGTGTCATTCCCATTCCAACGCCCCCACTTTCCATTCGTATATGAAGCCGACGGTCAGGACCGCAAGGAAAACCATCATCGACCAGAATCCAAAAACCCCTATTTTCCCGAGGGTTATTGCCCATGGGAAGAGGAAGGCCACTTCCAAGTCGAAAATGATGAAAAGGATGGCGACAAGATAAAAACGAACGTCGAATTTCCCCCTGGCGTCATCAAAGACGTCGAAGCCGCATTCATAGGCCGAGGCTTTTGCCGAATCCGGACGCTGCCTGGCAATGATGAAGGAAGCGCCCACGGCGATTGCGGAGATGGCGGTGGCGAGACCCAAAAAAATCAGGATGGGAAGGTACTCAAGCAGCATCGCGTCCATGGCGGCATCCTTTTAAGCGGAATCCAGCATTCGGGATCGCGGACGCACTGGTGGCGGGAGTGACGGGACTCGAACCCGCGGCCTCCGGCGTGACAGGCCGGCGCTCTAACCAACTGAGCTACACCCCCGGTCAGGGTTCCTCACGGTTGAATTGGCATCATCTTATCCAGCACCATAAGGGTGTCAAGGCGTCATCGCCTTTCTTTAATCAGCCGCCTTATGGGCCCCGGGGCCGGTGGCGTCGTCATGGCCAGGATCTTAGCCGTTATCGCAACCGGCGGAAGTCAAGCCGCCGCCCGGCCATGCCAAATGGTTGGCACTTTGGCCCATGCCAAATGGTTGGCAATGCCATTATACGCTGTGGGCGGCCTGGTAGGGGAGCGGGCCGGTGCCGATTCTTATTAACATAGACATGCTCTAACCAGTTTAAGGGGTCGTTTTCACTGGTGGGCGATGACGGGCTCGAACCGCCGACCCTCTCGGTGTAAACGAGATGCTCTCCCAGCTGAGCTAATCGCCCGACAATTGGGAAAAATCCGCAAAACTTTGCCGGCTGCCTGTATCGACGCAGCCGGCAAAGTTTTCCATTTCAACAAAATTATTAATTGACCGCAGCCTTGAGGCCCTTACCAGCCTTGAACTTCGGCTGATTGGAAGCGGGAATATTGATTCTTTCTCCGGTGCGGGGGTTGCGGCCTTGGGAAGCTGCGCGCTTGGCGACACTGAAGGTTCCAAAGCCGACCAATCGAACTTCCTCTTGCCTTTGTAAGGATTCGGTAATGGCGACGAAAACACCGTCGATGGCTTTGGCGGCATCTGCTTTCGACATGTCTGCTTCATTGGCGACGGCAGCGACGAGATCATTTTTGTTCAATTTCCAGCCCCCTCTGTTAGATGGATTGACGTACTATGCCACGTGTGGATTTGACAGAAAACGACGTCGGTGACGCGTAGTCTAATTGGACCCGATGGGCGCGTCAATCGCGGAAAAGCAGGAATCATTGTGGAAAAATGGACGGAATCGGCTGTCTGTGCTAGATTGATGAGACCGACGTCAAAATGTGAGGCAAGTTAGGCAAAGCGGAACGTGTCAACGATTTTGAGACATCCTGGTTTCGAGTTTAGGCTCCCAAGTTGGAGGTTTTCGGTGGTGGGTTGATCCAGAC
>DUZD01000249.1 GCA_013349695.1 Rhodospirillaceae bacterium | reverse complement strand
CCTCTCTCCCAATGGCCCGAAGTCCTCCTCAAGCCAAGGGAAAAGTCGGCATTGAATGGTTTGCCAGTAACCTGATAACTTCTCGTGGAGAGGCATCGTCCGCGGTCCTTCCCGGTTGTGGTCGCGCAAACCGATTATACCGGAAAGTGACCGCGGATGCCTCGGAAATAGGCCGCAAAAGCGGAAAAATCAGCATGATTCCGCAGTTTTGCAATTGGCTCATTTGATCGAATTTGCCCTTTGGAAAACCGCCGAATGATAAGGTGCCATCAGATTTGCGCGGGACATGTAGCGGAGAAGGGAGAAGGGATAAGTGATGCGTTACGGTGGGTTCTGGATGCGGGCCGCGGCGGCGGCCATAGATGTTTTTATAATATTTGTAGCGGTCATGATCATTACGTATGTTTTTGGAACACATGAAGTTACCGAATTTTCTGATTTTTCTCCTTTGGAATATACTCGCATTACCCAGGATTATCTGGGTGGTCTAGGAAATGTAGTATTGTTTATTCTTTGGTTCTTTTACCCCGCCATTATGACAAGCTCTAAACTCCAAGCGACGGTGGGCAAGCTATGCCTCGGCTTGATAGTCGTGGATAATCAGGAAAGACGCCTGACATTTTTGCGTGCGACAGGTCGGGAATTCGCAAAGCTTGTTTCAATTGTTTTCAATGGGCTTGGATATCTGATAGTCGCATTTAGCCAGCGCAAACGAGGACTGCACGATATTTTGGCCAAGACCTATGTACTAAAAAAAGCGGCTGTGAACGATAAGCAAGAAAAGCCACAAGACATGACAGACATTAGTTCGACCTATGATTGAACTTAGTTGTCCTGTCTCCCCTCACTCCACCGCGATGTATCCTCCAGGCTGGTACACCCCGGATACAAGCCGTTCCGGGATTATTTGTCCTTTTGCTCCTTGATTTTCGTCAAGGTGCCCACCTTCCCGGTCGCCGCTGTCCCTTGGATCGGCCCATGAAGGTGGACGCTTTCGATTTCGATCTGCCGCCCGAGTTCATCGCCCAAAGACCCGCCGTCCCCAGGGACGCGTCGCGTCTTCTCGCCGTCGGCGAGGCCTTTCAAGACCTCGCCATCGGCGATCTGCCGGAACTGTTGCGAGCCGGCGACATTCTCGTCTTCAACGACACCCGAGTGATCCCGGCGCGCCTGAGAGGCAAGCGGGGCGCCGCGAAAGTGGAGGTGACGCTTTTCAAGAAACAGCTTGACGGCCGCTGGCGGGCGTTCGCCAAGCCGGCGCGAAAACTCAAAATAGGCGACCGGATCGACTTCGCCGCCGGCTTTTCCGCCGAGGTCTCGGACAAAGGCGGCGACGGCGAGGTGACGCTCGCTTTCGGCCGGGCCGGCGCCGGCCTGCGGGCGGCGCTGGAAACCTTCGGCGCCATGCCGTTGCCGCCTTACATCAAGCGTGACAACCTGGCCGACGACCGCGACCGGCGCGACTATCAGACCGTTTTCGCCGCCAAGCCGGGCGCCGTGGCGGCGCCGACGGCGGGATTGCATTTCACGCCCGAACTGATGGCGGCACTCGACGCCAGGGGCATCAAGCGGACGACCATCACCCTGCACGTCGGCGCCGGAACCTTTTTGCCGGTCAGAGCCGAGGACACGGCGGATCACGAAATGCACCCCGAATGGGGCGAAATCTGCGAAACGGCGGTGGCCGCCGTCAACGCCGCCGGCGCCGGTGGCGGACGTGTCGTCGCCGTTGGCTCGACGTCGCTGAGACTCTTGGAGACGGCGGCCGGCGACGGCGGGCGCTTATCCCCGTTCAGCGGCGAGACCGATATTTTCATCACTCCCGGATACCGCTTCAGGATCGTCGATTTGCTGCTCACCAACTTCCATTTGCCGCGCTCCACCCTCTTTATGCTGGTCTCGGCTTTCGCCGGACTGGAGACCATGAAACGGGCCTATGAACACGCCAAGCGGGCCGGCTACCGGTTCTATTCCTACGGCGACAGTTGCCTGCTCGAACATAAGGAGGCGCGTCGGTGAGCGGCCTTGGCTTCGAACTTCTCGCCACCGACGGCGCGGCCCGGCGGGGGCGGCTGCACACCGGGCGCGGGACAATCGACACGCCGGCCTTCATGCCGGTGGGCACGGCGGCGACGGTCAAGGCGATGGCGCCCGACGCGGTGGCGGCGACGGGAACGCGGATCATTCTCGCCAATACCTACCATTTGATGCTGCGCCCGGGCGCCGAGATAATCGAAAGGCTCGGCGGTTTGCACAAATTCATGAATTGGCCGGGACCGATCCTTACCGATTCCGGCGGCTTCCAGGTAATGTCCCTGGCCAAGCTCGGAAACATCGGCGAGGACGGCGTCGTCTTCCAGTCCCACATCGACGGCAGCCGCCACCAACTGACGGCGGAGAAATCCTTGCGAATTCAGCGCGCCCTCGGCGCCGACATCAGCATGGCTTTCGACGAATGCACCCCCTTCCCGGCGAAAAAAGACGACGCGGCCCGGTCCATGCGCTTGTCCATGCGTTGGGCCGAACGGTCGAAAGCGGCGTTCGAGGAACGCCCTGGCTTCGGCCTTTTCGGCATCAATCAGGGAGGCGTTTACGAGGACTTGCGCGCCGAATCCGCCGATGCCTTGAAGGCCATCGGCTTCGACGGCTACGCTTTGGGCGGCTTGGCCGTCGGCGAGGGCCGGGAGACCATGTTCGGGATTCTCGGCGTTGCCGCGCCGCTTTTCCCCGCCGGGCGCCCGCGCTATTTGATGGGAGTCGGCAAGCCCGAGGATTTGGTCGGCGCCGTCGAGCGCGGTATCGACATGTTCGATTGCGTCATGCCGACCCGTTCCGGGCGCACCGGCCAGGCCTTTACCCGTTTCGGCCCCGTCAACCTGCGCAATGCGCGCCATGCCGCCGACCCCCGGCCCTTGGACGAGGCTTGCGCTTGCCCGGCCTGCCGAAACCACGGCCGCGCCTATTTGAACCATCTCGTTCAGGCCAAGGAAATCCTCGCTTCGATGCTGCTGACCTGGCACAACCTGCATTACTATCAGGATCTGATGGCGGCCATGCGCCGGGCCATCGCCGAGGGAACCTTCGCCGCTTTCACCGCCGCTTTCGCCGAACAGCAGGCGGCGGGCGACATCGAAGAGAGATAAGGGCGCCGGAAACCGAGGAAGCCATCAAACCTGTTCGACAATCGGCGAATCGTGGTAAAAGCAAATCGTGGCGGGGCGCCAAAGCAAAGTCTCGACCGGTTAGGAAATCGTAGTTTTCTGAAGGGCGGGCGACGATGACTGCACAGGCTGGGATCACCAAGCATCTGTTACGGGAGGGAGATGCGAGAGACCTGACATTCATCCCAACAGAAAGCGTCCATTTGATTTGCACTAGT
>DUZD01000205.1 GCA_013349695.1 Rhodospirillaceae bacterium | reverse complement strand
ATCTGTTCTGGTTTGTAACCTCGGCTCATTCATTCCTCCATATTAAAAAGGTCAGAATGCGCCAAAATCTCTTAATTAAACCTGGACCACTTTTCGGGGGTCACGCCAATTTACTTGACCAAGACGCCGCTGATCGTCGACAGCCACTCGGCAAGAGACCTGCCGGACGCGGAAAAGGACGTGCCAATACCCTACAAGACCACTGACGGCAGGATCGTTCCCGCCGGCACGCGCTTGATTTGGCCGTTCCTGTGCGAACCGCGCTGACGTCGGTTGCCGTTTTGGCGCATCGGCGGGGTGCCGGCCGTTATCTTGAACCGGATGACTGCCGCATTTTCAGCTTTTCGAGGAACTTCTTCCGGCGCAGCATCAGCGCCTCAAGGATGTCGTAGGCTTCGGAACCCAGTTCGATGAACGAGGCCGCAAGCTCGCCATCGGCGATGCGAATGGCTTTGCAATCGACGCGAACGTCGAAGATAGTCTCGGTGTCGAGGCCGATGCCGTTGATCATGAACTCGGTGTTGCCCAGGATATCGCCCTTGTAGCCACCGATCCTAAAACCGCCGAAGCTCCAATCAAGAGTTTGGTAGGCTTCGTCTCCGATCGAAAAGGTGATGACGGGCTCTCCGATCCGGTTGTCCTTCCGGTCATAGGCGACGTTGCCAGAATCGCTCCTTTCGGCCACCGCTTTCGTCCTTTCTCGGGGGGCTATCTTCCCTATCCGGTCTTGCCCGGGCTTTGTAAAAAAACCTGATCGTCCACGCCAGTCCGTCAGAGGGCGGCATTGAAAAAAAACTGTTTAGGGCCGGCCTTTTCTCTCCGCCGCCGCCTCGCCGCTTCACGGACTCACGGGTTGAAGGTGGAATAACCCTCGCTAATTCGGCAAACAAAACAAAGCGGCTCCGTCCAATAGCCGGAGCCGCATCTTCCTCTGTTCCAGAGATATAATCTTGGACGCAAAACTTCTATACTGGTATTCTATAACTGACATTTTCCCGGATAACCTTCAAATCCTTGGGCGATAGTACCCAAATCCCACCGCCATTGGAATTGTTTTCCCTCCGCAGCCGTCCGGCAGTCCAATTTTGGTAATTTGGCCGTATTCGGAAGCCCATTTGGCCCAGTTTTTCATCATCCAGACACACCCCTCCCATCGTTTTATACCTTGGCCGTGGATTTCCTCGGCCTACGCCGGAGCGGGTCTTGGTCGCGGATCATTGATCAGGCGCAGGATTTCCCGAAACAGGCTCCTCGGCACGGTAAACCCGGCCAATTGGTAACGTGACATAGCGACCATGGCGGACGACCTTGGCACCGATCTTGACCAGCTTCTCCCGCAGCATGGTCAACGACCAGTGCTCCACTGCCTTCGGCAACGCAAGCGTGCGCATGAAGTTGCTGAGATTTTAGGCCAGGGCGTGAAGCTGGAGCCAAACTTCGTTATGACGGAACTTGCGGCATGACAGCCGGGTCCATTTGACGGCGTTTTTGCCCTCATTGATCCACTGCTCCGCCGTGCCGCGCTGATTGTAAAAGGCAAACGCGCGCGCTCCGTCTTCACCGAGTTTTCGGCCTCACTGGTGGCGGCCAATGTCCGCCCGCCCCGGTAGAGGACCTGTTCGATGGTCAAGTTTAATGAACGGGGTTCGCGATGTTGGCCTTGATTGGTTGCCGTGGCGGTGTTGCTGTGGACGGCCGAGGTGCTGGCTTCTCCGACGATTTCCACGGTGGGACGCCAGTTCGAAAGCGCCTGGGCTACCTCCTCGTCGGTGGCGCGCACCTTGGCCCGCTGCGCCAAAATGGTTGGGTTGTTGGCATAGGCAGCCGCCATGGATTCTTCCAAGGTCTGGCCAAGAGCGGATGCGGACAGCCCGGAAAATCCAAACAAAAGGCCCAAGACCAAAGTCAGTCGCTTTTGCATGCGGCGTGTCTTTGCGAGAACTGGTAAAAATCGGCCGCAAAAAAAAACGAAGGCGAAGAATTGAGCTTCCTGGGTCAACTCCCTTCCGATCTTCAAAGTAAAAAAATCGTATTTTATGACATTAAATATAGTAAGTTTAACCAAGTGTCTACCCATATATAGATGATATACCTACATATAGTATCATAGATTGGCCGGTAACATCGATTGGCGAACGGACGATTTTCCCTGACCCCGGCCGCCGCCACACCCCGCCGCCGGGATGTTGTTGGCCGCCGGAAAAACACCAATGGATGACCGCAAACACGAAGTTGCGCTATTGTCATTTCGCTCTTGTCACGTATCGAAGGAAAAACTTCTGGGATTTGCCGGTTTGCTACGTTTCATCTATATTTTTTGCGCAATTGCCGGGCTCGCGGCTTGTGGGTCGGCTCCACAGCCTTTCCGCCGCGGCACGCAAATTCAGTATGATCCTCTTATCCATCTCAGGTCGGCAGATGGAATAATCGTCCTGCCCGTGCAAGGCATCCCGCGGGGAGGGCGCCTTGAATTCATGAATGTCTTGGTGGCGGCTTTGAACGATGCCGGGATCCCGGCGATAACAGCCAAAATCGGCAACGGCATCAGCTACACCCTGGCCGGACGCATCGTCGAGTTGGAGACGCATGCGGCCGATATCCGCCTTGCCGCGTCGTGGGGATTGCGGGCCGGCGACAGCACTTTGTCGGAAGTTTACCAATACCAAGTGACGGTTGACGGGAAGCTTTGGCGAAGCGCCGCGGCGGCGGCTTTCGAACCAATGGCCGCCGGCATCGTGGCAAGGATTTCCGGTTTTCTGCAAGAGGAAGTCAAACTCGCCAAGCCGGCCGTGGCTACGCCAGCCGTGGCTACGCCGGCCGTGGCGCCGCAAGCCGGGACGCCGGAAAGCGGAGGAAAACGCTTCCAACCCGCCGTTCTGGTGAAACCCGTCCGCGGCGCTCCCGGCGACGGCAACGAATCGCTGACCCGCGCCGTCAAGGCCGCCTTGAGATCGTCCCGTGTACTCACCACGGACGACCCCGGCCAAGCGCGCCTCGTGCTTGCGGGCAGCGTCAAGGTGGATTCCTCCGCCGCCGGCCCACGAAAGATTGCAATCGTCTGGACCGTGAGCACTCCGGACGGAACCGAGATGGGAAAAGCGTCGCAAGAAAACAGAGTTCCCGATGATGCCGCCGCCGGAAAATGGAATCGGTTATCGATCATGGCGGTCGCCGCCGCCATCGACGGAATCGAGCGGATTCTGAGGAGCGCGGCCGCCAAGCTTCCGCAAGGCGTCACGCCGCCGCCGGAAATCGAGACGCCGTCGTCGGCGCTCCTCTCCGGCAACAAGGCGCTTGTCGCCAAGGCGCCGCCGGAAATCGAGACGCCGTCGCCGGCACTCCTCTCCGGCAACAAGGCGCTTGTCGCCAAGGCGCCGCCGGAAATCGAGACGCCGTCGCCGGCACTCCTCTCCGGCAA
>DUZD01000122.1 GCA_013349695.1 Rhodospirillaceae bacterium | reverse complement strand
AATGGGAAAGAGGCTACCGGGAAAACGACCGGCTGGGAGGCCGCGACCCCTATAGCGCCTCCAAGGCCGCCGCCGAGATTATTTTCCGGTCCTATATGGACTCCTACTTCGCCGGCCGGGACGGCTTCGCCGCCGCCAGCGCGCGGGCCGGCAACGTCATCGGCGGCGGCGACAGGGCGCGCGACCGCATCGTTCCCGACTGCATCCGGGCGCTGGAGGCGGGACGGCCTATCCGTCTGCGCAACCCGGACGCCACCCGCCCCTGGCAGCACGTCCTTGAGCCGCTTTCCGGCTACCTGCTGCTGGCGGCGCGCCTCATCGAGGCCCCGGAAGACGCCGCCGGGTCATGGAATTTCGGACCCAGGCCCGATTCCACGAGCACGGTCCGCGACCTCGCGGAAGCCGTGGTGAAGGGCTGGGGAGAGGGCGAAATAGTCATCGAAGCCGATCCCGACGCCCCCCATGAAGCGACTCTGCTGCAACTCGACATCGGCAAGGCCGAGACCGGGCTCGGCTGGTCGCCCAGATGGGACACGGGCCGTTGCATAGCCGAAACCGTCGCCTGGCACCGCGCCGTCCACGGCGGAGAAGCGCCCATCGACGCGACCCGGCGCCAGATAGCCGCCTACATGGAGGGTCCGCCATGATCGACGGCGTCGTTGTCACCCCCTTGAAGCAGATTTCCGACGAGCGCGGCAAGGTGATGCACATGCTGCGCCGCGATTGGGACGTGTTCGAGGAATTCGGCGAGATTTATTTCTCCACCATCCATCCGGGCGTGATCAAGGCCTGGCACATCCATAAGCGGATGAAGCTGAATTACGCGGCGCCGCTGGGCAAGGTCCGCTTCGTTCTTTTCGACGGCCGGCAAGGAAGCCCGACCAAGGGAAATATCCAGGAAGTCGTCATGGGCCCGGACAACTACCGCCTGGTCACGGTACCGCCGATGATCTGGAACGGCTTCAAGGGCCTGGGCGACGCGACCTCCATCGTCGCCAACTGCGCCACCATCCCCCACGACCCGGACGAGATCGAGCACCTGGCCCACGACGACCCCTCGATTCCCTATGACTGGTCGACGCGGCACGGATGAGCGAAACCGTCCTCGTCACCGGCGGCCTGGGCTACCTGGGCGGCCGCTTGCTCGACCGCCTGAGACGGACCGGCCGTTACCGTCTCCGCGCCTCCACCCGCCGCCCGCCTGGGGCCCGCCCCGCCTGGGCCGGGGACTTGGAAGTCATGGAAGCCGATACGCGAGACGGCGCGGCGCTGGAACGGGCTTGCCAGGGCGCCGCCACGGTCATCCACCTGGCCGCCTTGAACGCGCAAGCCTGCGCCGCCGATCCGCAGCTTGCCCATGAGGTAAACGTCGAAGGGACACGCCGCCTCGTCGAAGCGGCGGCGGCGGCCGGCGCCAAACGTTTCGTCTATCTTTCCACCGCCCATGTCTACGGCGCGCCATTGCAAGGGGTAATAGACGAAAACACCCTTCCCGATCCAAAACATCCCTACGCCGCCACCCACCTTGAAGCCGAGAAGCTGGTGCGGGCGTCAAGGCTTGACGGGCTGGTCCTCAGGCTTTCCAACGCCGTCGGCGCCCCCATGGACTCCGCCGCCGACTGCTGGATGCTGCTCTGCAACGATCTCTGCCGGCAGGCGGCCGCGGCGCGGGAGCTGGTCCTCGGGGGCGACGGAGGCGACCGCCGGGACTTCGTGGCGATTTCCGGCATCGCCCGCGCCATCGAGTATTTTCTCGCCCTGCCGGCCGGGGCCTGGGGCGAGGGACTTTTCAACATCGGCGGCGGGAAAAGCCGCTCGACCATGGAAATGGCCGAACTGATCGCCAGGCGCTGTGGCGGCGCGCTCGGCTTCACGCCTCCCGTCCGCCGCAAAACCGCGCCGAAAGAGCGCAATGAAACGCCGCTCGACTACCGCATAGAGAGGCTGCTGGCCACCGGCTTCCGGCTGGAAAACGACTTGGCCGGCGAGATCGACGCCACCCTGCTTTTATGCGAGCGGGTCTTCTCCGCCGAGGCGGAGGCGGACCGGTGAACAGGCCCCGGATCTCGGTCGTCATTCCCACCTACAACCAAGCCGCCTACTTGCGCGAAGCCCTGGCTTCCGTCCTCGCCCAGACTATGCCCGACTGGGAGGCCGTGGTCGTCAACAATTTTTCCAGCGACGACACGGTCGAAGCGGTCGAAAGCCTCGCCGACCCCCGCGTCACCATGGTCAACTTCGCCAACGGCGGGATCATCGCCGCCTCGCGCAACCTTGGGCTTGCGAAAGCGCGCGCCGAATGGACGGCCTTCCTCGATTCCGACGACAAGTGGAGGCCGGAGAAGCTGGAGCGATGCCTCGCCACCGCCGATGACGCCCTCGATGTCGTCGGTCACGGGCTGGTCATGTTCAAGGGGGAAAGGGAAATCCGCACCATCCTGTCGGGGCCCGGGAACAAGGCCCGCTATCGCAGCCTGCTCTTCGGGGGCTCCTGCATGACCCCGTCGGCGATCCTGATCCGCACGGAATTCCTCAAAGGCCTTGGCGGCTTCTCCGAGGACCGCGCCTACATCACCGCCGAGGACTACGAGTTGTGGCTCAAAATGGCCGGCGCCGGCGCCTGCTTCGCCTTCATCCCGGACCTGCTCACCGATTACCGCATCCACGAAAGCAGCGCGTCGAACTCTATCCAACTGCACCGGGATTCCAGCCTCCGCGTGGTCGAGGACCATTACCGCGCCATGGCCGGCAAACGGTGGCCCGATCCCATACGGTGGCGCCGCCGGATCGCCCTCATCCATTACGGGGCGGCGCGCAAGTTCCTGGCCGCCGGCGACCGCCGAGCCTGCCGGGCATCGACGTTCAAGAGCCTCTCGCTCTTTCCCTTCACCGCGCGGGCCTACGCCAACCTTCTGCTATGCCTCCTCCCCCTGGCCCGGTCCTGATTCCCTCTCCAGAAACAGCGCCGCCATCAGCGAGGCGTTGAGCCACAGGCTGGCGAGCGCCCAGCTTTGCCAGACGCCGAAACTGAAAGCCAGAATCCCGACGCCGGTGAAAAACTGGCCGGCGAACAGGGCCGTCCCCGGCCTGCCGGACTTGGCGCCGCCGATCCGTCTCAACAAAACGACGGCGAAAAGCGCCACCAGAACCGCCCCCGGCGCGCCCGTCTCCAGCCACACCTGCAAAGCGAAGTTGTGGGGGTGCAGCGGCATCAGTTGCCCGTAGGTGCCGCGCACATCGTCCCTGGCCTGCTCCTTCCTCCTGGGAATGACCCGGGAGGCGTTCATTCCCCAGCCCAGGACGGGCTTTTCCATAATCCGCTCGGCGGTGAACCGCCAGATATGGAGCCGATGCACGGCCGCCTGGGGGACGCTCGGATTCCTGGCGAAGGCGACCGGATCGAGAACCTTCAGCGGAACCAGCGGCGCCAACAAAATCCCGCCCGCCA
>DUZD01000229.1 GCA_013349695.1 Rhodospirillaceae bacterium | reverse complement strand
CAAGCGCGACTTTGGCCTTGAAATCGGCTGAAAACCGTCGTCGTGTCGTCATCTCGTATTCCTCCGTCAAATGGCGGAATACACCTTAAACGACTGTCCGATTTTCTGGGACCAGCTCACTCCTTCGGGATAGTGCCTTTCAGGGCTAAACAGGAGTAGCTAGGGGAAGAATTTCCGATCCGTCATTACGGTGCCACCTCCAGTTATTCGGATAGGCTCTTATTTCGCTGTTTGCCGGGCTTTGGCCGCCGCCGTTGTTTCAGTGCCAGGGCGCGGGCGTAAACCCGTCGCCGCATTTGGCCGGTGGCGACGGCGACCATGGCGGCGGCGTCGCGAAGCGAGGATTCGCGCATGGCCCGATCAAGCAGGTGATCGAGTTCATCGTCGTCAATGCCGTCTTCTCCGCCGGCCGGCGCCACCACCACCGTCACTTCGCCTTTCGGCGCGCCGGTCTTGCGGTAATGGGCGGCAAGGATCGGCAAGGGGCCGCGGCGGACTTCCTCGAACAGCTTGGTCAACTCCCGGCAGACGGAGGCCTGGCGGTCGCCGAACGCCTCGGCCATGTCGGCAAGCGACGCCGCCAGACGCTTGGGGCTTTCCATCAACACCAGGGTCGCGCGCACGCCGGCGAGAGCGGCCAGGGCTTGGCGCCGGGCATTGGCTTTCGCCGGCAGGAAGCCCTGGAACATGAACCGGTCCGTGGGCAATCCCGACAGCACCAGTGCGGCGAGAACCGACGACGCGCCGGGCAGGGCGGTTACCGGCAGGCTTTCGGCGGCGCAGGCCCTGACCAGCTTGTAGCCGGGATCGGAAACCAGCGGCGTTCCGGCATTGCATACCAGCGCCACGATTTGGCCCTTTTTTAAGCGTTTGATCAAAGCCGGACGAGCCTTTTCGGCGTTGTGTTCGTGATAGGGGACAAGCGGCGTGGCGATTCCGTGGATGGCGAACAGCCGGCTCGTCACGCGGGTGTCCTCGCAGGCGACCAGATCGGCGTTGGTCAGCACCGCCAGCGCCCTCAAAGTGATGTCGGCGGCATTGCCAATGGGGGTGGCGACGAGGTAAAGACCGGGCGAGGGCTTTGCATCGGGCGGTTTACGTCCGCCGCCGCCGGGGCAGGGTTCCGGCCGATCCTGGACGGTCGGCCGGCGAGGAGGTTTTTCGTTACCCGATGAACGGATTTTTTTCTTTCCGGTCTTTTTGGACGGTCGCGCCATGGCTGCTCGCCGTGGGCCTATTGATGACGGCCTGCGAGTCTCCACGACTCACCGGCCTGATGCAAGATCGGATGGTAAGAATACCCGAATCCTCTTCACCGCCTCCGCCCAGGGCGCCGCCCGGTGTTGCCGCGCCGCCGCTGGCGTCCCCTCCCACCGCCGCGCCGGCCTCGCGGCTGTCGTCGCCGCGCGGCGTTCCGGGGAGCCAACCCGTCAACAAGAAATTGCCTTCTTTCTTGCCCTTTCTCTACCGGCAAGTTCCCGAAAACCGTGAACTCACGCCGCCGGTTCCGGCGCCGCCAATGACGATGACGTCGGGGGTCAGGGTAGCGCTGCTCCTGCCGCTGTCCGGGAGCAACGCCCGTTTGGGCGAGGCCATGCGCGACGCCGCCCAGCTTGCCCTCTTCGATTTTGCCGACGACGACTTCGAACTTTTGCTTTACGACACCAAGGGGACGCCGGAAGGGGCAAGCGACGCGGCGACCTTGGCCATTGGCGACGGCGCTTCCGTCATTCTCGGCCCCCTGCTTTCGTCCTCGGTCAGGGCATTGACCCCGCAAGCGCGCGCCGCCAACGTCACCGTGCTCGCCTTTTCCAGCGACAGCTCGGTGTCGGGGGAAGGCGTCTACACCATGGGGTTCTACCCCAACGCCGAGGTCGCGAGAGTGGTTTCTTTCGCCCGCTCGCGGGGAATTTTGAGGTTCGCCGCCTTGGTTCCCGACAACGACTACGGAGAGGCGGTGGCCGGCACCCTTCGCCTTGCCGCCGAGGCCGCCGACGCCCAGGTGACTCAGGTTCAGTTCTATGATCCCGCCGCCGACGACCTCTCGGATACCGTGCGCGTGCTGGCCGATTACGACACCAGACGGCAGGTGCTGGTGGCGCAGATGGCGGAATTGGAGAAACAAGACAGCGAGGTCGCCAGGCGGGCTCTCAAGCGGCTGGAGAAAATGCAGACCATCGGTGAGTTACCCTTCGACGCCCTGTTGCTGGCCGACGGGGGAAAAAGACTTCAAGCCATCGCCGCTTGGCTGCCTTTTTACGACATCGATCCTGGCAAGATCCGCATTCTCGGCACCGGCCTATGGGACGAACCTGGGATCGGCGCCGAACCGGCCCTGGTCGGGGGGTGGTTCGCGGCGCCTTCGCCCGCCGCCCGCGCCGATTTTGAACGGCAGTACGAAAGGATTTACGGGCAAAAAGCGCCGCGGCGGGCAACTCTCGCCTATGACGCCACTCTCCTCGCGGTGTTGCTGGCCAAGAAGGAAGGCGGCGCCGATTTCAGCGCCCCGGCCTTGACCAATCCGAGCGGCTATTTAGGCTCCGACGGCATTTTCCGCTTGCTTGCGAATGGTCGGGCCGAACGCGGCTTGGCGGTGATGCAGATCCGCCGGCACGGCGCCGAGGTCATCAGCGTGGCGCCAAAAACATTCCAGGCGGCGACCAATTAGAGCGCATCCAGGATTGAATGGAATCATTTAATCCTGATGCGCTCTGATTGTGGCGAGAGCCGCAATCCACCGCGACAGCGGGGCGTAAGCCTGCGTGGCGTTTGAACGCGGATTGATCGCATGAGTGCGATCAATCCTGAAAGGCTCTAAGACCCCACGGGGGCGGGGGAGTGTACTCATAAACCGAGGGTCTGCTTACGGCTGCATTACGGACCTTTGGAGGCTCCGCCTCGGAGGACCGCTTGACCCGAAGCGGAATTGACTTCCCTTAAATGGCACTTTCGAATCTTTACTCCGTGCAAAGGAATTCCATCTTACGAAAGAATGCTTCTTGGAGTTTTTTGTTATGAGGCAGAGGCAATTCTTTTCCATACCAAGCCACGAAATCTTCGAAAGTCTTGTGAAGACTGTTCCGGTAGACAATCTTTTCTTTCATATCGATTGGGGGGTCAGAGGGGCATCCAGCGCGAATTTTCCATTCACCCTTGGTGCGAGCCTCATGGAGTAGAGGGCAACGCACATTTTCATAGAAATCATCTCTGATCTGGTTAGTTTTAAAGTAGTCTTTGAACGGGGTCTGGTCACGGAGAAAACGTTTAAATAAACCAGCGCTTCCTTTGTATTCGTGTTCACCAGGTTCTGCATCCGAATTAGGATTAATGTATTTAAACCCCCATTTCCCAAATGACCACACCTTTAACTGACCTTTCATCATGATTCTGCTATAAGAATCATTACGTTATAGGCGGATTTGGGATGTTGATATGGCTCATCCGATGGGTGAA
>DUZD01000127.1 GCA_013349695.1 Rhodospirillaceae bacterium | reverse complement strand
GGTCAATCGTTTAGAATCGTTTTTCCGGCGGATCTCCGCGATGGAGCAAGGGGTTTGAACGTAAGAGGAATGGTTTGAGAGAACATCCGCGGTCGGCGCAACGCGTAGCTACGCAAATCAAAGGCCTGGCCCAACGTTTCGCTTATCTTGGCTTGGTCGGGGCGGCCTTTTCCTTGATGCTGTTGGGCAAGGCGGACGTGGTGATGATGGAACGTTTGCGCGCCCATGTCACCGATGCCGTCGCCCCCATCCTGGATGCCCTGTCCCGTCCCGTCGCCACCGCCTCCGAGATGGTCGATCAAGTTCGCGAACTGGCTCGGTTGCGGGTGGAAAACAGCCGCTTGCGCGAAGACAAGGCACGACTCCTGCAATGGCAAGCGGTGGCCCGCCGGCTGGAAACGGAGAACAAGGCGTTGCAATCCCTGCTCAATTTCGTGCCCGGGCCGAAGGCCAGCTTCGTCACCGCTCGGGTGATCGCCGATTCCGGCGGCGTTTTCGCCAACAGCTTGGTTGTCAATGCCGGTTCGCGCGTCGGCATCGCCAAGGGACAGACGGTCATCACCGGCGATGGGTTGGTTGGCCGGATCGCCGGCGTCGGTGTCCGTTCGGCTCGAATCCTTCTGACCTCCGATCTCAACTCCCGCATTCCGGTGCTGGTTGGGCCGACGCGGATTCGCGCTATCCTTGCCGGTGACAACTCCAACCGGCCGCACTTGATCCATCTGCCGGCGGGGGTGTCGGTTTCGCCCGGCGACCGCGTCGTCACCTCGGGCCACGGCGGCGCGTTCCCGCCCGATCTGCCGATCGGCGCCGTCACCTCGGTCGGCGACGGCGGCATCGAGATACGCCCATTCGTCAAGCGCCACCGCCTTGAATACGTCCGCGTCATTGATTTCGGGCTCGCCGGCCTCGGGCCGGGTCCCGCCATCGGCGGCGGTGGACCGGCAACCCATGGCCCGGAGAACGGAAAAACGGTGCCATGAAGCCTTCGCTGGGGGTCCGTCTGGATGCATTGGCGCGCCGGTTGACGCCATTCGGGCTGACCCTGCTCCTGGTAGTGTTCAACCTGGTGCCGCTGCACATCCCCGGATACGATCAGATCGTTCCTTTGCTGCCCCTGATCGCGGTTTATCACTGGACCTTTCACCGCTCCGAGTTGATGCCGGCTTACGCCGTTTTCGTGATCGGCCTGCTGCAGGATTCCCTGACGGGCGCCCCCATCGGGATCAACGCCGTGGTTTTCCTGATCGTTCACGGGGCGACGCTGTCGCAACGGCGTTTCCTGGCCGGAAAGTCCTTTGCCATGTTTTGGCTGGTTTTCGCGTTGGTCGCGGCGGGCGCCATGGCGACGAGCTGGATCTTGGTTTGCGCTTATAACTTGGCCCTCGTCGAGCCTCGGGCATTGATTTTCCAGTACCTGTTGACGACGGGAATCTTTCCGATCCTGGCATGGTTTTTCCTGCGCTGGCAGCGGGCCATTCTGAGGCCGGAGTAAGATGTACCGGGACACCAGCCGCCAAAAGCTTTTCAGCCGGCGGACGGCGATGCTGGCGGGGGCAAAGATGCTCCTGCTCTCGACCCTGGTCGGGCGCATGTACTACCTGCAAGTCGTCGAATCCAAGCGGTACGCCACGTTGGCTGACGAGAACCGCATCAACTTCAGACTGCTGCCGCCGCCGCGTGGGCGTGTCGTCGACCGTTTCGGCGTTCCCATGGCAGTCAACCAACAGAACTACCGTGTCATGCTGATCTCCGAAAGGACAGAAGACCAGAACGTGGAAACAATGCTCGCGGCGCTGGCCGAAATCATCCCCATTACCGACGGTGAACGGCGGCGGATTCTGCGTGAGATTCACCGCAAGCGAAGCTTCGTGCCGATCACGTTGCGCGAAAACCTGAATTGGCGGCAAATGGCGCGGATCGAGGTCAACATCCCCGATCTGCCGGGCGTCATGATCGACGTCGGACAAAGCCGCTACTACCCTTACGGCGAGGACGCCGCCCATGTGTTGGGCTATGTCTCCGCCGTCTCCGAGGGCGAGGCCGGCGGCGATCCCCTGCTGGAAGTCCCCGGCTTCCGCATCGGCAAGTCGGGCATCGAGAAGGCCTATGATATGGACCTCAGGGGCACCGGCGGCAGCTCGCAAATGGAAGTCAATGCTTTCGGCCGGGTGATTCGTGAGCTGAACCGCCGAGAAGGCCAGCCCGGGGCGGAAGTGGCCCTGACCATCGATATGGAGCTGCAGAAACTGGTCAGCCGGCGATTGTCCGGGCAAAGCGCCGCCGCCGTCATCATTGACGTGCACCATGGCGACGTTTTGGCGATGGCCTCGGCGCCGAGTTTCGATCCCAATGTTTTCAATAAAGGACTCAGCCCCGAGGCCTGGAAAAAGTTGTCTTCCAATGCCAGGGCGCCGCTGACCAACAAAGCCATCAGCGGCAAGTTCCCCCCCGGCTCCATCTTCAAAATGGTGGTGGCGCTGGCGGCGCTGGAAAAGGGCGTAATCACGCCCGAGAGCCAGTTTTTCTGCCCCGGTTTCCTCGAACTGGGTAACGCCAAATTTCATTGCTGGAAAAGGGGCGGGCACGGAATCGTCGCCCTTGGCAAGGGAATCGCCCAGTCCTGCGACGTTTTTTTCTACGAGGTCATCCGCCGCGCCGGCCTCGACATCGTCGTCGACATGGCCCGGCGTTTGGGCTTCGGGCAGACCCTTGGCCTCGACCTGCCGGGCGAAGGCCGGGGATTGGTGCCAACCCGCGAGTGGAAACTCGCCACCACCGGCGCTTCGTGGAAGCAAGGCGAGACCTTGCTCACCGGGATCGGCCAGGGATACCTTCTGGCGACGCCATTGCAAATGGCGGTGATGACCGCAAGATTGGTCAACGGCGGTTTTGCGGTGGCTCCCTACTTAGCGCGTGGCGTCGCCGCTTCCGGCGAGGCGCCGCCGCGCCGGCCGTCCCGTTTCGCAAGCCTGCGCGTCGTTCCCAAACACTTGAAGGTGATCCGCGACGCCATGGCGGCCGTCGTCAATTCTCCCATGGGCACGGCTTTCGGCGCCCGCATCATCGAAGGCGGCTACGAAATGGGCGGCAAAACGGGCACGGTTCAGGTCCGGCGCATCAACAAGCAAGAGCGCGAACAAGGCGTGCGCAAGAATAAGGCCTTGCCATGGAACGAAAGGGACCATGCCCTGTTCGTCGGCTTTTGTCCGGTCGGCGCGCCCCGTTACGCGGCGGCGGTGGTGGTTGAACACGGCGGCAGCGGAGCCAAAGTGGCGGCGCCCATTGCCGGCGACATCCTGCTCGCCGCGCTACGCCGCCGCGGCGCCGCGCCGGAAGCCGGCCAGCAGGTCGAAAGGGCGCCGCCGCCGATGACGCCGGCCGGCAAACGGCGGACCGGAAATGACGCCGCGGCGAGGTCGGGATGAGCGGCTTCGGTCTCAACAAGCCGGAATTC
>DUZD01000117.1 GCA_013349695.1 Rhodospirillaceae bacterium | reverse complement strand
TGGCAAACGCTGGACCAAGCCCCTGTCGAGCAGCCGCTTGACCTCGCCGCATGATTGAGTGACTATCGGGATCGGGAGCTACGCCGAAAACAAATTTCCACCAACTATCGGACACGACCCCTTCGTGTGCTTGTTCCCGGAGGTCGGGTCGCCTGCGTGGTGGGTGACATTTGCATTTCACGTCGCCAGGGTGGTCGGCACTACGTCTTGCCTCTTTCGGCGGATTTGCAGGTATGTGCAAGGCGACTGGGGTTCGACTGTCTGACGCCGATTCGGTGGCTTAAGGTCGCCAACATCAAGTTAGAGGCGTCCAGATCAAGTCGCTTCCTTGGCAAGCCCAATCTCCCTAATGGCGTTGTGAAAAACGACATTGAGCATATTCTGTTTTTTAGAAAGCCTGGCGGTTATCGCAAGCCAACCCCTGAAATGGAAAAACGGTCGTTCATCTCTACGGACGATTATGCGAAATGGTTTTCTCCGGTTTGGACAGACATTTCTGGGCAACTTCGCAGAGACCATCCGGCGCCCTATCCGCTAGAAATTCCCCGCAGACTCATAAGAATGTTCAGTTTTGCGGGGGATACGGTTGTTGACCCGTTCGCGGGAACGGGAACCACCGCGCTTGCGGCGCTCAAAACTGGGCGGAATAGCGTTAACGTTGAGATTGAACCCAGTTACGTGGAAATCATGGCGAAGCGGCTCCAATCTGAACGCTTAACTGCCATCATTGAAGTGGAAAAAGTGGTCCCGGAAATTCAGGTTCCTGTTCTCAAATCCGCCGCCGAGTAAGCGACCATGGCGATGCTAGATGAATTGGTGGCCCATCTATCAAGCGGCGGCTACCACCCGCGAACGTCGAAGCATAGCGATTTTCAGTCATTAATCATCATCCGCGATCTTGTTAACCAGTGCCCGCTTCTCGCTCAACGAGCCGCGGAGGGTGAGATAGTCGCTAAACTACGGCATCATCAGCAAGTCGGCCACGCGGACTGGGTGATTGACATTGCGATAGGAACGAGCGTCGGAAGCCCGGATCTCACATTGGCCAATCTTGGACTGGAACCGATCCATTTTGCGCCGCCCGTTATCATCCAAATTGCGATTGAGCTTAAGTCCATCTTCACTGAGCACGGCAAGGCGTGACGAAACCGCCTTCGTGACTTCAATTCTTTCCACGGCTACGCCCATCAGTACGACCCGAAAACCGTTGCCGGCGCATTTCTAGTGGTGAACAGCGCAGAGCATTTCTACTCGCCCCTTCGCAAAGAGGATGACATTACAGCACACGGGAACACGCGCAATTCAGCCCGGAAGGTTGCCGAGAACGCAATTGATCTTTTCCGCTCTATCCATTTTCGAAATTCAGAGAATGATGTGCCGGGGCTAGAGGCGATGGGGGTTGTCGCTATTGAGCATGACAACCTTGCTTTTCATCCAAGCGCATCGGCCTATGCCATGCTTCACAAACCTAGCCGGGCATCGCCCAGCCCGCCCAATCCTCCCGTGGGTGATCCACTGAACTATCAATCAATGATCCAGCGGATTTGCAATGCTTACACAGAGTGCTTTTCTTAGTGTGTGGGTTTGCCAAATTGATAATCGCCATCACGCCCCAAGCAAGCGCACCCTTTCCGCCCAGGCCGTGCCGGCGACTTTAGCGCCGAACCGCGCATCGGCGGTGATCAACCGGCAGTCGGCGAGCTCGGCAAGGGCGAGGTAGAAGCAGTCGTAGGCGGGATGGGCGAGTGCCATAGCGATTTCAACGGCACGTCCGGCGATATGCCGCGATGGGACGATTTGATCGACCAGATTGGGCAGGTGGGCGGCGACGGCGGCGGCTTGTTCGGCGGTCGCGTCGTCAACGAAAAATTTCTTCCAAGCGATGTTGCAGGTTTCCGGGATCAGAAGATCCGGGGCGACCAGCACAGATTCCGATTCGACAAGCCGTTGCGCCTCCGCCGACCCTTTCTCGGCGAAAAACCATTTGGCCGCCACGCTTGCGTCGATTACGCGGGCGGTCAACGCCGACGATCCTCGCGCAACAATTCGATGCTGTCCGTTTTCTGTTTGGACGGCCCCATGCGCTTGATTGCGTCTATGAGTTTCAGCTTTTCCGCGCTGCCCAGTCCGGCGGCTTCGCCAAGGATTTCACGCAACTCCTGTTCCAGCGATTTTCCGTGAATCTTCGCTTTTATTTTCAAAGTGTTGACCACATGGTCTTCGAGATTGCGGACGATGACCTGGGCCATGAGAATTCTCCCATCAATGTTGATAGCAACAATGATATCATAGAGGCCATCGGAACACAATCCACCGGCGCGCCGGCTTGCGGCGCTTTGGGCCTGGCGCAACCTACATTATGATCGGGGCGCTGAAGGGCCGGCCATGCGCCGGGCGACATCCAGGGAGACTTAAAAAGGCTCGGAATGACGAATCCCGTTTACGAGACCCTGACCCAGTTGGGAGTCAAGGCCGAAATCCCGGCCTCTCCCGCCGACGCGGTGCTCGAGTGCGTGCCCGACCCGCGGGCCGACGCCGATTACATGGTCCGTTTCAGCTGCCCGGAGTTCACCACGCTTTGTCCGGTGACCGGCCAGCCGGACTTCGCCCACCTGGTCATCGATTACGCGCCCGACGCATGGATTGTCGAGAGCAAGTCCTTGAAACTCTATCTGGCTTCGTTTCGCGATCACGGCGCCTTCCACGAGGACTGCACAGTGGCGATCGCCAAGAAAATCGAGGCGGCGGCGAAACCGAAATGGCTGCGCATCGGCGGCTACTGGTATCCGCGCGGCGGCATCCCCATCGACGTCTTCTACCAGACCGGCGAACCGCCGAAGGGCTTGTGGATTCCCGACCAGGGGGTGGCGCCTTATAAAGGGCGGGGCTGACGACTCATTCGTCCTCGCCCAGGTAGACGCAGCCGGCGGTGCAGGTCTCCCGCAACACCACCTTGCTCAAGCCCGGCAGGCGGGGCGCCAGCCGCCGCCAGATCCAGCCGGCGATGTTCTCGCTGGTCGGATTTTCAAGTCCTTCGATCTCGTTCAGGTAGCGGTGGTCGAGGCGATCGTGAAGCGGCTGAAAAGCCGCCGTGATGGCGGCGAAATCGGCGACCCAGCCGAAGCCGGGATCGAGCTCGCCGCTGACATGAATTTCGGCCACGAAAGAATGGCCGTGCAGGCGCCGACATTTGTGATCCTCGGGCAGTTTGGGCAGCCGGTGCGCCGCTTCGAAGGTGAATTTCTTGTAAATGTCCATTTCCGTCGTTCTTAGAGCCTGTTTGGGAAGTTCATCACGGATTGCGCCGCGTTTACAAGGTCTTGGGCTAGGAAGGCGGCGTGCCGCGATGCTGGAGCATCGCAAGCGGCGGCTGACGACGCCCAAGACCTTGTAAACGCGGCCCTTCGGGTTGACCTGGGAAGCGCGATTGCCGCGTCGCGAATGCTTGACGATGTCCCGGCAT
>DUZD01000113.1 GCA_013349695.1 Rhodospirillaceae bacterium | reverse complement strand
GCGCTGGAGACATTGGCCCGAACATGACCCGCGTCGCCGTCGCCTCGCGGTCGTTCTCCCGCCACCCGGTGCTGCGCGAGGAGCTCCTGGGGCGCTATCCCGACACCACCTTCAACGACGCCGGCGTCAAGCTGGAGGGCGCCGCCCTGGTCGATTACCTGCGCGGCCACGACAGGGCGATCTGCGCGCTGGAGGTCCTCGACGAGGCGCTGTTCGAAGCGCTGCCGGAACTGAAAGTGGTCGCCAAGTACGGGGTCGGCCTCGACATGATCGACCTTGAGGCCATGGAGCGTCACGGGGTCAGGCTGGGATGGACCGGCGGCACGAACAAACGTTCCGTTTCCGAACTGGTCGTCGCCTTCGCCGTCGCCTTGCTGCGCCGCCTGCCACGGGCCAACAAGGACGCCCGCCAGGGGAATTGGCGTCAGCACGCCGGGCGCCAGCTATCGGACCGCACCGTCGGCGTCATCGGCTGCGGCCATATCGGCAAGGACCTGGGAATTCTGCTCCGCGCTTTCGGCTGCCGGGTCCTGGCCAACGACATCCTTGACTTCCCGGACTACTACGCCGAAACCGGCGTCGAACCCGCCGGGCTGGAGGAACTGTTGAAAGAAGCCGACGTCATCACCCTGCACCTGCCCCTGGACGAGACCACCGTCAACATTTTGAGCGCCGAACGTTTGGCGTTGATGCGCTCCGACGCCGTGCTCATCAACACCGCCCGCGGCGGCCTGGTGGACGAGGCGGCGCTTAAACGAATGCTCAAGGACCGCCGCCTCGCCGGCGCCGCCTTCGACGTCTTCGCCAGCGAGCCGCCGGAGGATATGGAATTGCTGGGTCTGGAAAGCTTTATCGTCACTCCCCATATCGGCGGCAGCGCCGAGGAGGCCGTCCTCGCCATGGGCCGCGCCGCCATCCGCGGGCTTTACGAGAACGCCGTTCCCGGAAAGGAATTCACCCCATGAGGATAGGCTGCGTCTACACGGTCGCCAAGTCGGTCTCCTCCAGGACATCGGACGAAAGCGCCGGCAAGCCCCTGACCGACGGCACCGAGATCGCCTTCGGCATCGCCACCATCGCATCGCGGCTGCAGCACGAAAGGCATCAGGTCGACATGCTGGTCTTCACCCATGCCGAGGACTACCGGCCGGTGCTCGTCGAGTACATCGAGACGCAACGCCCGAAGCTGTTCTGCCTTACCGCGGTGACCACCCAGTTCCCCTTCGTCAGGGCCATCGCCGCCGCCATCAAGGAGACCGACCCCGGCGTTTTCGTCGTCATCGGCGGCCACCACGTTTCCCTCAACCCCGAGGAGGCCATCGGGGTCTCCGGCTTCGATGCCATCTGCGTCGGCGAGGGGGACATCGCCGTCACCAAGCTTGCCGCCAGGATCGAACATGGCGCGCCCCCCACGGGCATCGACAACCTGTGGATCAAGGACCCGCGGACCGGGGAGATGGAGCGCAACCCCACGGGGGCCTTCCTGCAGGACATGGATTCCATCCCCTTCATCGACCGGACCCTCTGGGAGCCCTGGATCGCCTATCCGAGCGCCGACACCTCGGTGCTGATCGGGCGCGGCTGTCCCTACCGCTGCACCTACTGTTCGAACCACGCCTTTCAGAAACTGTCCGAGGGCAAGTTCGTGCGCACCCGCTCGCCCGAGAACGTGGTCGCCGAGATCGAGGCCATCACCCGCGCCTATCCCGACCTCGGCGCCATCTATCTGGAGGTGGAGACCATAGGGGCCAACATGAAGTATGCCGACGCCCTGTTCGAAGCGCTGGCCGAATTCAACGCCGGACGCCGGGACAAGATCGTCTTCGGGGCCAACTTCTCGGTCACCTCGCGGTTCGCCGGCGACGCAGCCCTGCGCAAGAAGTTCTTCGACGGCCTCCGCAAGGCCAATTTCAAGTACCTGAAGATCGGCCTCGAATCGGGCTCCGAACGGATTCGAAACGAGGTCCTGAGGCGCCCCCGTTATAGCAACGAAGACTTCGTGACCTTCTGCCGGGCGGCCAAGGAATACGGTATCGAAATCCATACCTACGTCCTGGTCGGCCTGCCCACGGAAACGGCCGAAGACTTCCAGGAGACCGTCGAGGTGACGCGCGCCTGCCAACCCGAGGTCATCTACCTCTGCATCTTCTATCCTTATGTGGGGACCGACCTCTACGACATCGCGCTCAGCCGCGGCCTCATTCCGGAAGGCCACGCCGGCAGCGCCGAGGCGGCCCGCGAACGGACCACCGCCTACCTGGACCTGCCGGGCTTCTCGAAGCGGCGCATCGTCCGCGAGTACGTGCTGTTCTGGTACAAGGTCTACAAGGGGAACTGGGACTTCCTGAGTATCGCCGTCCACACGGTCCGGCATTACATCCTGCTGCATCCGCGTATCGACTATCTCTACCGGCTGCTGGTTCGGGACAACCCGCTGATGTCGCCGTTCACGGCGTTCCTGAAGAGGCGGCTGGGCTAGAAAAAGGGACATTCCATGAAAGTGGTCATTCTCTGCGGCGGGCGGGGGACCCGCATCCGCGACGTCGCCGACAACATCCCCAAGCCGATGGTCCCCGTCGGCGAGTTCCCCATCCTCTGGCACATCATGAAGTCCTATGCCGGCGGCGGATACACCGATTTCGTCCTCTGCCTTGGATATCAGCAACAAGCGATCAAGGACTTCTTCCTCAACTACGAGGCCCATACCGGCGACTTCACCCTGACGCTGGGCGCCGACAAGGCCGTCGAATACCACGGCGCCCACGACGAGGAGGGATGGAAGGTGACCCTCGCCGACACCGGCCTCGACGCCTTGACCGGAGCCAGGGTGAAAAGGGTGGCCCGCTATCTCGAAGGCGACGAGAACTTCATGCTGACCTACGGCGACGGCCTCGGCGACATCGACTACGAGGCCCTTGTCGACTTCCACAGATCGCACGGCAGGATACTCACCGTCACCGGCGTCCGCCCGCCCGGCCGCTTCGGCGAGCTGGCCGGCGACGAAAGCGGCCTGGTCACCGAGTTCAACGAGAAGCCCCAGGCCACGGGCGGGCGCATCTCCGGTGGCTTCTTCGTCTGCCGGCGGGAGCTTTTCGACTACCTGGACGACCGCCAGGACCTTGTGTTCGAACAAGAGCCGCTCCGCGCCCTGGTCGGCGACGGACAGATGATGGTCTACCGGCACGACGGCTTCTGGCAGTGCATGGACACTTACCGGGATTACCGGCTTCTCAACGGCCTTTGGGAGGGCGGCGAAGCAGCCTGGAAAAACTGGTGACGGGCGACTTCCTTCAGGCCTTTCGCGGCCGCCGGGTTCTTCTCGTCGGCGATACCGGCTTCAAGGGCTCCTGGCTGGCGCTGTGGCTCTCCGAGCTTGGGGCCGAGGTCACCGGCTTCGCCCTGCCGCCCGACGAGGACCGGCCGCTGTTCGCCGATTTGGGACTCGGCGGGGTGATCCGCCATGTGGACGGCGACATCCGCGGCCGGCGGGCCGTCGCCGCGGCGT
>DUZD01000255.1 GCA_013349695.1 Rhodospirillaceae bacterium | reverse complement strand
TGGCAAACGCTGGACCAAGCCCCTGTCGAGCAGCCGCTTGACCTCGCCGCATGATTGAGTGACTATCGGGATCGGGAGCTACGCCGAAAACAAATTTCCACCAACTATCGGACACGACCGCAACGTGAGGCCCCGCAAACCAGGTCGCCCGAGAAAAGCCGGAGACACTTTGTAACTATATACTGTCCCTATTTATCTGTAACTGTCCCGCCTTCCTATCGCGTCATTCCCGCGAAAGCGGGGATCCAGGATTATCAAAAAGTTACTGGATTCCGGCTCGGCGCTCGATGCCGTCCGGAATGACACCGGGAGGATAGTCCGACGCCTTTTCGCACCGGCGTGCCCGGTGTTTTGCCGATGTTACTCCAGAATCTGTTAAGCCTTTGTTGTAAAAGAATTTTAACAGATTTTTGGGGCCGATGCACCCCGTAGTTTGAGAAATCCGGGCTAAATTTGCGGCCGTGACCTGATCAAGGCGAGAAATTTCTGCGTCGATCCGGCATTCAGCAATGCCATCGCGCAGCCCAGCGGACGGTCTTCCCCGCCTCTTTCAAGGTCGGCCGGACAGGCCGATTCCGGCAGGCTGGCGCGCGGCCGCGTTTGTTGGGCAACCACCGTCCTCCGGGCCCCTGGCAGGGCGCCGGGCAGGTCGGCCTCGCGGCGGCGTTTTTTCGCCGCCTCCGTTTCGGGGACGGTCAGGCTGATGTCGGGGATCACCCCTTGCGCCTGAATGGCCCGCCCCGAGGGCGTATAAAAAAGTTGCGTGGTCAGCCGCAGCGCTCCCTCGACCGGCAGGGGGGTGATGGTCTGCACCGATCCCTTGCCAAAGGAACGCCGGCCCAAGACAATGGCGCGGTTGTGGTCCTGCAAGGCGCCGGCGACGATTTCCGAAGCCGAGGCCGATCCGCCGTTGATCAACAACACGATGGGTAGACCCTGGGCCAGATCTCCTGACTTCGCTTCGTAAACCCGCTCGCCGCCGGCATCCCGGCCCTTGACGGAAACGATCCGCCCTTCTTCCAGGAAGGCGTCGGCGATCACCCAGGATTGTTCAAAGAGGCCGCCGGGGTTGTTGCGCAAGTCCAAAACCAAGCCCTTCAAACGCCGGCCCAGTTGGCCGCGAATTTCCTCCATGGCGTTGAGTAGATTCTTTTTGGCGTGTTCGTTGAAGCGGGTGACGCGGATGTAACCGATTTCGCCCGCTACACGCCAACGCATCGCCGGCACCTGGATGATCGCGCGGACAATGGTGACGGCAAAGGGGGCTCGGGCGGAGCGCTTGACGGTGAGCCGGATGGCGGCGCCCGGCCGGCCGCGCATTCTTTTTACCGCCCAGGACAAAGTGTGGCCCTTGATGGGCCTGCCGTCCAAGTGCGTGATCACGTCACCGGGTTTGAGTCCGGCCTTGAACGCGGGGGTGTTCTCGATGGGCGAAACGACCTTGACCAAGCCGTCTTCCATCGTGACCTCCAAACCCAATCCGCCGAACACGCCTTTGGTGGACATTTGCATGTCCCGATACTCGTCGGCATTGAGGTAGGTGGAATGGGGATCGAGCGATGTCAACATGGAATCCAGCGCCGATTCCACCAGTTCGGCCGGCTTCACCGACTGGGCCTTCGCCTTCAAGTCGCGCACCCCCTTGATGGCGGCGTCGATCAGCCGGGCGTCCGCAACCTCGTGCACGTAGTTGATACGAACCCGTTTGAAGGCGTCGCTGAAATGGCGGAATTGCTCGCCGCCGGCGGAACCCGCCAGGTGCTCGTTGTAAACCTTCCGAAACCGCGCCAGTTCACGGTCTCCTTCTTTTGACAAGCTGTAACCGTTGCCGATGAGGGTGTCGATGACATCGCGCAACGCCGATGCGCCGCTGTCGCAGCCGCCGAGAGACGGCGCCAGGAGCAGACAGAAAACGGCGCCGATGACCTTCACCGGCGTTGTCATGAAACGTATGCGTGTGCTCACTTGAAACTTAGAGCCTATATGAATAATTTAAGACGCGGTTGTGACGGGACCCAATCCGCAAGTCCGGTTTCAACCATCGGCGGTGATTTGCTCGATCAGTTCTTGTTGTACCCGCTCCGCGTCGTCGATGTCTACCTGACAGGTGCCGGCGTTCCTGTGGCCGCCGCCGCCGTACTTCAACATCAGTTCGCCGATGTTGGTGTTGGATGTGCGGTTGATGATCGATTTGCCGACCGCGAAAACCATGTTAAGCCTGTTCAGGCCCCAGATCAGATGAACGGATATGTTGGTTTCCGGAAACAGGGCATAAACCACAAAGCGGTTTCCGGCATAGATGATGTCCTCTTCGCGCAGGTCTAGTAGGATCAGGTTGCCGTGGATCGCCGTGCAACGTTTGACCTGTTCCTGAAAGCCTTCATGCTGTTCTATGTAAAGGTCGACTCTCTCCTTGACGTCGGGGAGGGCCAGGATCTCGTCGATGGCGTGACTACGGCAGTAATCGATGAGTTCCATCATCAGCTGGTAATTGGAGACCCGAAAGTCCTTGTAGCGTCCGAGTCCGGTGCGGGGATCCATGATGAAGTTGAGGAGAACCCAACCCTGGGGATTGATAATGTCTTCCTGGGAGAATTGGGCCGAATCGCACTTGTCCACGGCCACCAGCAATTCTTCGAAAGTATCGGGATATATCTCCTTGCCGCCATAATGCTCGTAGACCACCCGCGCCGCGGAGGGCGCCGCCGCGTCGTTGATGTGGTTGTCGGGGACCTCCGCGAGACGAATGTTTTCGCTCGAGTGGTGGTCGAATGCCAGGTGAACGCCTTTGACGTACGGCAGGTTGGTTGTGATGTCTTTCTCCGAAATCAGAATGGTACCGTCCTGCATGTCCTTGGGATGAACGAACTTGATCTCGTCGATCATGTCCATTTCCTTGAAAAGCGCGGCGCAAACCAAGCCATCGAAATCGCTTCTTGTAACCAAGCGAAATTTCCCGTCACTCATTTGGGTTCCCCTTAAGATTGTGTTAACGTGAACGCCGAGCGCCAAGCGAATATCACTCCGATCCTAGCGCATTTGCCGCACCATGATCCACAGCAATGAAATGGGACGGAACAGCGGTGATTTAAATGGCGGCGAGCAGGGATCGAGAAAATCAGGCTGCTCGGTGCCCGGCCGCCCTCGGCTTATCCCCTGGGACGGACAACAAAACAATCCACCTTGCGTTGGGCCAGTTTGGCGCAAAGGGCTCGCGCCGCCGCCTTGCCGCCAAGCGGACCCGTATACAGACGGTAAAACACCCCCTTCCCGGGGCCGAGATCGGTCTTGACGACGGCATGTTCGAGCTTCCCAAGCAGGTCCGGGTGCTTGCCTCGCAGGCGGGTCCATTCGCTGTTGGCTTGGCCGGGGGAACGCGCCGCGGCCAGTTGAACCTTGTAGCTCTTTTCGTCTTCACTCTTGGGTTCCCGGAACGGTTTTTCGGGCTCTGGCGGCGGCGCCTTGGCGACAAGCGCCTTGTTGCCGGAGAGGAGTGCCGGCGACGGCGTCTCGATTTCCGGCGGCGCCTTGGCGGCAAGCG
>DUZD01000165.1 GCA_013349695.1 Rhodospirillaceae bacterium | reverse complement strand
ACCCCGAACGTCAACCTCCAACCCTGTTGTGAAAAACCCGTCTCGAAAAACCGCCGTCAACCCGGCCAATACCGCTCGTCTCGCTCAAATCCGATGGCTATCATGAATAATTGGAACTAGCTCGCCGAAGCGGCTGGAATTACGGGGACTCGCTCGGATTGAAGTCCCTGTTTTTTTCTCTAATCTCCCCCCTACGGTATCCAGGTCAGGGTCGCCACGCCGCCCTCGCCCCGATTCCGGGCGCACAGTTCGGCGAGAAGGCCGGCCGTGATCCGTGGCGGCATCGCCCCATTGATCACTACCCGGCCGGTATGGGCCAGCGCCCAGGCGGTATTCACGCAGGGCTTCTGGGGCACCCCCTCGGCGGTGACGGCGCCCCCCTCGGCGGTGACGGCGCCCCCCTCGCCGATCTTGAGCGCCCCGCCGTAGACGTGGGCCGGCGGAACCTCGTCCCCCCTGGCCGCCGCCTCCATCTGCTCGACCAGCCGCGACGACGGGGGCAACGTCTCCCGGAGGGCGGCGGCGATAATGATGGCGACGATGCCGGCGCCAACGGCGGCCAGCGCCGCCGGCCAGGCCCAGGGAGGAAAAACGAATCCGCCGGCCGGCTTGCGCCGCTTGCGCTTGGGCCGGGAAACGCGCCGTTCCTTGCCCTTTTTCTTGCCGGCCAGGTAGTCGGCGGCGATGCGGATGCGCTCGTCCTTGATTTCCCGAAGCAGGGCGGAGACGCCGTCGCGCATCGCCGCCATATCCTCCTCGCCCGGCTCGTCGGGAATGATGGCGGCTAATTCGGTGGCGAAGTGCTCCACCTCCGGGAGATCGCCCTTGCGCGAGAACAGTTTCAGAATGACCAGGGTGGCGCATTCCTTGAGCGCCCCGGGCGAATGGGCCTGGGCGATCAGCGGGATGAAACCCGTCTTTTCGTCCTCGAACACCAACTCCCAGTCGGTGGTGCCCTTCGGTGTCCGCGGCCGGCCGGCAGTGTTCGCCATGGCGAAGCCTGTACCCTTCAGGGCAGGATACACGAATTCAGAGAATTAAGCACGCCGCCCTAGGAATTTAAGTGTCAGTAACACGTGTTACTGACATCGGATAAAACAAAACTTGCGGGTTTTCGCTCTGAACAGGAAACTGTACGATATCAAAAAAAATAAGCTCAGGGGGGAGCCGGGTACAACAATGTCAAAATTACGGGAACCCTGCCGGCCAGGTGCGGCAAAGTTTTGTTGAGAGGGGTTTTCGATATCCCCTTCCCGTGAATATCTGGATTGCGGGAAGCCCGTGGAACCGGATTGGAGGGCCTCTGTCCATATTGCGGCAATGCCGTTGATGGCGGTGGCGCTCAAGGCGGACCGACGATTGCGGTCGGCGACGACAGCGTCGTCAAGGAGATCCGCCCGCGCCAAGGAAAGACGGGAGAAAGCGAAGACTAATGAAAAACAGTGAGCAGGGAGAAGAGGAAGCGGCGCGGCGGAAGGTCGAGGAGGACGCCACGAGTCCTGGCCGGGTGTTCCGCGATACGGCCTTCGCGCCGGAGATGGTGGTGATCCCAGCCGGTGAATTCCTCATGGGCTCGCCCGAGGATGAGAAAGACCGACGTAAACATGAGGGCCCCCAGCACCGGGTTGTGATCCCAGTCCCCTTTGCTTTGGGCAAGTGCGCGGTGACGTTCGATGAGTTCGACTATTTCGTTCGCGAAAGCGGCCATGGCCACAAACCTTCAAGCGGCGGAGCATGGCTGGGCAACCCTGATGACGAGAACTGGGGCCGCGGCCGGCGGCCCGTGATCGACGTGAGCTGGGATGACACTGTTGCTTATTGCCGTTGGCTTGGCAAGGAGACGGGGCACGATTATCGGCTGCCGACGGAAGCGGAATGGGAATACGCCTGCCGTGCCGGAACGACGACGCCGTTCCATTTCGGCGAGACGATCAGTACCGATCAGGCGAACTATAATGGGAAACACACTTATGGGGATGGCCGGGAGGGTGTGCATCGTGAGAAGACGATGATGGTGGAACGGTTTCCGGCGAATGCGTTTGGCCTGCACGAGATGCACGGGAACGTCACGGAATGGTGTGCGGACTGTTACAAGGAAGATGCATACGAAAAGTATATCGACGTTTATCCGGATATGGTTGGGGGTATGAAATTCTGTCTCCAGCGCATTCTTCGCGGCGGTTCCTGGGTCAACTATCCGTGGGGCCTGCGCTCCGCCAACCGCAACAGGTGCCTCGCCGACGACCGGGACGACAGCGTCGGGTTCCGCATTGCCCGGACCTTTTAGCCATAGGCCAAAAGTTTAAGCTTGCAGCTTTACCCCTTCACCTCTTGGGGGGCTGGGGGCGTGCGTCCGAGATGTCTCGGTAATCTAACTGAATGGAAGGAGTCGGTACGGGCAATGATCCGCTCACCCGTTAGTTTGATCCCCCGAGGGGGTAGGCGAAATAACGATGGTGCTTGCCAACACGCCATCCCTGTAAGCGGAGAAGCCGAAAATAATATTGGCGGCGAGGCGCCCTTAGTGCCCTCGGATGCCCGCCAGGACGCATCTATGGCCTTCTTGGCGGTTTTTTGCACTCAACATAGCGTGAAACGCTCTCTACGGCGGTTAAAACGGCTTCCCTACACAGAATGTTGTGTGGAAAGCTCCCGATAGGTGGGAAAGCCGACCAGGGAAAGCGGAAGCGCGAAGATGACGTTGGCGATGGCGCTCGCTGGAAGTGACGGAAACAACATGGCCCTGAACGTAAAGCGCAGGAAATTCTGCCGTGAATACATGGTCGATGGAAATGGCGCCCAGGCGGCAATAAGAGCAGGGTACACTAAGCGATCAGCTTATTCGACAGCATGTTATTTGCTGAATATGTAACCTTGGCAAACCACCGGGCGAACTCATGCTAGATGGTGGACCCGCCAATTCCCCGCCTTCCTATCGCGTCATTCCCGCGAAAGCGGGAATCCAGGACTATCAAGAGGTTAATGGATTCCGGCTCGGCGCTCGGCGCCGTCCGGAATGACACCGGAAGGATAGCCTGACGCCTTTTCGCACCGGCGTGCACGGTGTTTTGCCGATGTTACCTGAATATTCCTGAGGTGAAGGTGGAAATAGGGCGTCTTGATGCCGCTTTCTTCCGCCATCCGGTGCGGCATGTCCCGGTAGCCATCTCCCGTGTCCCGGCGCACGATATTGCGAAGCGCCGCGTTCGCTTCCATGGTCGAGGCGTCAACGCCGATCCAATCCCCCTGGACCAAGCCGTGCTCGGAAATCAGCGCCAGAGCCCAGCCGAACACTTGCCCATGGACCTCAAAGGGAAGGTTCTTCACCGATTGCCGGGGAAGTGCGGCCCGACCTGCCGCGAGGGTGCCATCGTCCCCGGCGGCGTTCAAGGTCAAGCCGGCTTCGCCAGTCGCCTTCGGCGAACCTCGGGCGCCGCCGGGGACGATGGCCCGTGGATCCCAGGTCGGCTCGGGAGAATGGCCGCAAGGTCTCTCAAGAGAATAGGCGGGGCTTACTTTTTTGGGAGGCCTGAAAGAGGCCACTTTTCCGGGCCGGCCTGAATA
>DUZD01000250.1 GCA_013349695.1 Rhodospirillaceae bacterium | reverse complement strand
CCGTCCCCTCGGGGCGTCGGGAACGCTTGACGATGTCCCCGCATCGCCTGCGCGCGCCCTCCTACCGAGGGGGCGGGAAAAGCGATCGTAGGGGTGCAATTTGGCTGACGCGGACCACTAGGATAATGGAAACTTGCGGCGCAAGGGTCTTCGGCACTAAATTTATAGGGTGGAGTTCGTATTCCGGCGCGTGACGGAGGTAAGTCTCCTCGCCCCGCTTTCGCCGGAAGAGACGGAGGAAGTTGTTGACCGACACCGTGATCCCGCCCGCTGGCGGCACCAAGAGCAAAACCGACCTTGATCCTTTCCTCGATCCGTGGACGGAAATCGAACGGCTGCGGCACGAAAAAAATGCCGTCATCCTGGCGCACTACTATCAGGACGAGGAAATCCAGGACTTGGCGGATTTCGTCGGCGATTCGCTGGATCTTGCCAGGCGGGCGGCGGCCACCGACGCCGATGTGATCGTCTTTTGCGGCGTCCGTTTCATGGCCGAGGTTGCGAAGATCCTCAGCCCCGAAAAGACCGTGCTTTTGCCTGACGCCGCCGCCGGCTGTTCGCTTGAGGAGACTTGCCCGCCTAACGCCTTCCGCCGCTTCCGCGAAGCCCATCCCGACCATATGGCGGTCACCTACATGAACTGCTCGGCCGAGGTGAAAGCCTACTCCGACATCATCGTCACCTCGTCCAACGCCGAGGCCATCCTGGCCCAGCTGCCGGAAGGCCAACCCATTCTTTTCGCGCCGGACCGGCATCTTGGCGGCTACCTCGCCCGCAAGACCGGCCGCGAGATGACCTTTTGGCCAGGCACCTGCGTTGTCCACGATCAGTTCTCGGAACGGGAACTGGTGAAGCTCAAGGTCCGTCATCCGAACGCCCTGGTGGTCGCCCATCCCGAATGTCATGACGGCATCCTCGGTCATGCCGACCACGTCGGATCGACGCGATCGATCCTTAATTTCGTGGTCACCGCTCCGGGCCGGGAATTCATCATCGCCACCGAGCCCCATATCATCCACCAGATGAAAAAGGCGGCGCCCGGTAAAACGTTTATCCCGGCGCCCGGGGCCGACGGCGCCTGCAACTGCTCCAATTGCCCGTTCATGGAGCTGAACACCATCGAGAAGCTGTACCTGGCCCTGGTCAACACGGCGCCTCGGGTGGAGATTGCCGAGGACCTGCGCTTGCGCGCCTTGAAACCGTTGCAACGGATGTTGGAGATGTCGCCGCCGGCGGAGGCGGCGCCCGCCCGAGCCGCCGAGTGACCTCGCCTCGCTCCGGCACGGCTCTCGACGCCGACGCCGTCAGCCGTTTCATCGACCGCGCCCTGGCCGAGGATCTGGGGCGTGGCGACATCACATCGAACGCCGTCATCCCGGAAAACGCCGTCGTCAAGCTGGTCATGACAACGCGCCAAGACATCGTCGTCGCCGGCATCGGCATCGCCGCCCTGGTATTTCTCCGCCTGGCATCCAAGGCCCGCGTCACCGTCGAGGCCCCGGACGGGACCGGCGCCAAGGCGGCAACCGTGCTCGCCCGCCTCGAAGGTCCGGCCCGCGGTCTGCTATCGGCCGAACGGACGGCCTTGAACATCGTCCAGCATTTGAGCGGCATCGCCACCCTGACCCGCGCCTACGCCGAGCGCATCGCCGGTTCGCCCGCCGTCCTCATGGACACCCGCAAGACCGTTCCGGGCCTGAGGAAACTGGCCAAATACGCAACCGCCATCGGCGGCGCCCGCAACCATCGCCTGGCTCTGGACGATGGGGTCTTGATCAAGGACAACCACATCGCCGTCGCCGGAAGCCTCGGCGAAGCGGTGAAACGAGCCAAAGCCAAGGGCTTGCAATCCATCGAAGTGGAATGCGACAGCCTGGGCCAGGTCGAAGAGGCGCTCGCCGCCGGCGCCGGCCGCCTGCTTTTGGACAACATGGATTTGGCGACTCTGCGCCGGGCGGTGGAATTGACCGGCGGCAGGGCCGAACTGGAGGCCTCCGGCGGGGTGACGCTGGAGAGCGTGCGCGCCATTGCCGAAACGGGGGTCGACTTCATCTCCGCCGGCCGGATCACCAGTTCCGCCCCGGCCGCCGACATCGGGCTTGATTCGACGGCGGAGTGAGGCGGCGCGGCGTCAGAGACTTTTAGTTTTTCAAGACTTGAATATTGAATTTTTGCCGCGAGCCGTCAGATGATAGACGGTGCCGGGATATTCGATGCGCAAGGGCCGCGCCATGGGGGAAGCTAAGAGGGCGGTGAATGGAAATTCAACATTCAAGACTTGACCCCATAGATGGTTACATAGCTTGGTTAAGTGTTAATAACGCCGGGACAGAAGGAGTCAAATCTCCTTGTGACAAGCTTGCCGCTAATAGCCATCTTGTACGTCCCAATGTACTTTGAACCTAGTATCGACTTATCACAGGATACGAGAAAGCCTTCCTCTGCGTGGGCAGCCGTGGCTAACAATAAACCGCAAAGAACGATGAGCACTGCGGATGATCTGTTAAACATCATTTGTCCTCCCCTAAAAAGTCGGCGTTACACCGCTAGAAATCTTGTTCCGGATCTCTTTTTCCGCCCTTAACTTGATCTTGTCAATATCAAACGGTGAACTTCGGTCCTTTGGGCCGACCGGGGCTAGGTTCCTCTACCTGGCCGTCGTGCTCGACGCTATCGACATGGCGCTCGGGCAACGCCGGTCGGAGGATGTCATCCACCATTCCGACCAGGGATCGCAGTACACCTCGATCGCTTTCGGAGCCCGCTGCCGCCAAGCCGGCGTGCGCCCTTCCATGGGATCGGTCGGCGACTGTTACGACAATGCGCTCCGCGAGAGCTTCTTCGCCACCCTCGGATGCGAGCTCATCGACTGAAACCGGTTCCGCTCCCACGTCGGTTTCGAACAAGGGGTCTACCATCGAATTTTGATGAGAGAGGCTGTCGTTGTTGTTGTGCCGTGGGGGAAGCATAGAGGGCTATGGACAGAAATTCAATATTCAAGACCTGACCCCATAGCTTGTACTGCCAGCGAACTTCTTAGCGGCCGATGCGACTACGGTGTTGAGATATACGTACTCAACCTCCTTCATTCGCTTCCGCCGAAACGCCGAAACAAACAATAATCCAAGACCCACTGAAATACCGCTCCACCGGAGGAATTCGACGAAATTGAGCCCTTCTAAAAGGGCGGCCAGACTCAACAATACGCTTACAATAGAAGCTAATATTAGAGAGCCCGTCATCCGAACTTCAGCTTCTCGGCGCTCAGACTCCTCACACAACTCCAGCGAAGTGACCTTCAGAAATCGTTTGCAATATGAGAACGCACCGTTTCCGGGCAATTCTTTTACGTCGAGATTAGAATGCAACTTAATAATCGACTCGACTTCACGGAACAATGGAGTCGAGTTGAATAAGCCATTATATGGAAAAACAAGCTGAGAGTATGAACTTCTCTTCCCGAGAAGAATAAGTGGAATTCCCCGGTCGTGTCCGATAGTTGGTGGAAATTTGTTTTCGGCGTAGCTCCCGATCCCGATAGTCACTCAATCATGCGGCGAGGTCAAGCGGCTGCTCGACAGGGGCTT
>DUZD01000252.1 GCA_013349695.1 Rhodospirillaceae bacterium | reverse complement strand
TCCGGACAACGCCGGCTGGCAGCGCGACCTCTCGGTGTCGCATGACAGGATCGGCGACGTGCAGGTGGCCCAAGGCGACCTTTCAGGGGCGCTCGAAAGCTACCGGGCCTTGATGGCCATCGGAGAGCGCCTCGCCAAAGCCGATCCGGACAACGCCGGCTGGCGGCGCGACCTCTCGGTGTCGCATATCAAGATCGGCGGCGTGCAGGTGGCCCAAGGCGACCTTTCAGGCGCGCTCAAAAGCTACCGGGCCTCGATGGCCATTGCCGAGCGCCTCGCCAAAGCCGATCCGGACAACGCCGGCTGGCAGCGCGACCTCTCGGTGTCGCATGACAGGATCGGCGACGTGCAGGTGGCCCAAGGCGACCTTTCAGGGGCGCTCGAAAGCTACCGGGCCTCGATGGCCATTGCCGAGCGCCTCGCCAAAGCCGATCCGGACAACGCCGGCTGGCAGGCTGATCTTGCGGCCAGTCATGGCAAACTGGGCCAGTTAATGAGTCGTATGGGCGAGCGGGACAAGGCGTTGGAGCTGTTCCGGCAAGGCCGCGCGCTTGTCGCGCCGCTAGCGGAGCGATCAGGGCATGCGCTGTGGAAGCAGTACCTAGCGACTTTTGATGCCGAGATCGCTGCCTTGGGCAACTGACGGCGGATGCGCAACACTATTGGGGTCAAGTCTTGAATGTTGAATTTCCGTCCACCGCCCTCTATGCTTAGCCCATGGCACGGCCTTTGCGCATCGAATATCCAGGCGCCGTCTATCATCTGACGGCGCGCGGCAACGCCAGGGAGGACATTTTCCTGGACGACGGCGACCGCCGGCTGTTCCTCGACCTCCTTGCCGAAACCATCGCCCGCTTCCGCTGGCTCTGCCATGCCTACTGCCTGATGGGCAACCACTATCATCTGCTGATCGAAACCCCCGAGGCCAACCTGTCACGCGGCATGCGTCACCTGAACGGCGTCTATACGCAGCGCTTCAACAGGACGCACGGACGGGTCGGGCACGTCTTTCAGGGCCGCTACAAGGCCATCCTGGTGGAGCGCGACGCGCATCTTCTGGAGCTCTGCCGCTACCTGGTGCTGAATCCGGTGCGGGCTGGCATGGTCCGTTCGGCGCGGAACTGGCGGTGGAGCAGCCACCGGGCAATGGCCGGCCAAGTGGCCGCGCCCGAGTGGCTCGCCACCGATTGGCTGCTGGCGCGATTCGGACGCCGGGCGGCGCCGGCGCGGGCCGCCTACAGACGGTTCGTCATCGACGGGCGCGGCGCGGCGAGCCCTTGGGATGGGATGGCCGCCGTGGACGTCCTCGGCGGCGAGGCGTTCCTCGCCGAAATCCGCGCCCACGCGCCAGCGCCGGATGCCGATGTTCCCGGAATTCGCGGCCTTACTGCCCGGCCACCCCTGGAGGAGCTCCGGGAAACGCGGGCCGGACGTGGGGCTTGGATGAGTGCCGCCTACCGGGAACACGGCTACAGCATGCGCGAGATCGCCAGCGCGGTGGGCCTGCACTATTCGTCGATCAGCAAAATCATTCGGGCCTGGGAAGAGAATTCAACATTCAAGACCTGACCCCTTATTCCCCGGCCCCTCCGCCTGGAAATTCTCCGCGATATCGTCGTTGAACTATGTGGGTTGGCGATATGGGGTGTTTGCCGACTACTTCCCGTGCTTTTCCATCCACTCGCGGGCAAGCTTCCGCGCGGTTTCAAGTTGAGCGGGAGACATCTTTTCCTCGACTATGTTTCGGTTTTTTTTGGCATCCCCGTATCCCTGAAGAGCAGAAATACTCCACCACATATGGGCACGAACGTAGTCTTGAGGAACACCTTGTCCCTTGGCGTGCATTGCACCCAGCTTTGACTGGGCGTCGGCATATCCCCGTTCAGCGGCAAGTTTGTACCATTTGACGGCAGTCTTGTAGTCTTGGGGAACGCCCTGTCCTTTGGCGTACATCTTACCCAGAATTACCTGGGCAGAGGTAAGTCCTTTTTCGGCAAGAGGTTCCCATATTTTCAACGCCGCCTCATAGTCACCCTTGTTATAGGAATACCAACCTTTCAGATACCTATTATGCTCGGAAAAGTCTTGCTTCCCATAATTTCGACCCGCATAAGTCGCGGGGCTCGCAACCAGCAAGGCTAGGAGTAGAACGGGTAGGACGAGCAGTTTTTTCATTTCCCGTATTTTTCCATCCATTCACGGGCAAGTCTCCGTGCGGTTTCCGCCAAGAAAAGGGGACGGGACTTGAATTGTGGGATTTGCATTATGAATTCCCAATCGCGATCCGTATTCATCCATTTTTATCCGTGGCTTGCTTTGGGCGAGCCCGTGCCGCGCGGGCATGACAATCTTTTCGGCGACATCGCCGATTTCCAAGCCCCGATAGCGGGCGGCCAAACAGACGATCAGGGATAAATATAGCAAATCCGGCGCGGCAAGTCAGCATCTAATCACGATGTCATTTACGGGTCCACGGAAACCATCGCCCGCTTCCGCTGGCTCCGCCACGGCATGCGTGAAACCGCCAGGGTGGCGAGCCTACAATAGATCGGCAAAATCATTCCGGCCCGGGAAGAAAATTCAACATTCAAGCCTTGACCCCATATTTCTCAGAATGCAGGAATGGGGTCACCCATTAGGCCCCCCTTCCAACCCCCCCGGGTCAAGCGGCCCTTGCTTTCACGACGCGCCGAATGTCCTTGCCGTGTTCTTTTTCGGCCACCGCCAGGTCATGGGCCGTCTGCATGTTCAGCCAGAACATGGGCGAGCCGCCGAAATAGGCCGCCAAGCGCAAGGCCGTGTCCGAGGTCACGGCGCGGCGGCATTTGACGATCTGGTCGATGCGCGAGGCGGGAACGCCGAGGGCCATCGACAGCGCATGGGCGCTCAAGCCGATGGTTTCCAGTTCACGCTTGAGGATGTCGCCAGGGTGAGTGGGGATGCGCATGACTCTTCCAATCAGTGATAGTCCACGATTTCAACATTTTCCCAACCTTCTTCGCTGGGAGTGAAACAAACTCGCCAAGGCCCGTTGATGGTCATGGCCCACTGGCCTTTGCGATTGCCTTTCAGGGCGTGCAAGCCGTAACTGGCAAGGCGGGGCAGATCATCCAAGCTGTTGTTCGTCTCAAGCATGTCGAACACCTCGACAGCCCACTTCCCATCAAGACCCTTGAACCCTTTCGGCTTGCCGGTCCCATGGACCTTGCGTGTCTTGGCGTTCTTAAAACTCTTGATCATCGGCAAATTTATACCGCAACGCGATTAACGTCAAACGGTAAATACGCTAGTGCCCTCTGTGATCTCCGTGTTGAAAAACGACGTTGCCCCAGCCGCTACGCCGCCCGCCGAAGCCGCGCCGGAAGCAAGAAGTTTATTTTAACAAAGAGAACAAAGAGGAAGCAGATAAGGCACAGAGATCACAGAGATAAATCACTTACCCGGAAGAAGTGACGGAAACTCCGCTCTAGTACACCACGGCGGGATTTCTGACCCCATACGATCGCTTTTCCCGCTCTCCCGGTAGGAGCGGACGCGCCGGCGATGCGGGTACATCGTCAAGCGTTCTCGACGCCCCGGGAGAGCGGGAAAAACGACCCGGAGGGCGG
>DUZD01000184.1 GCA_013349695.1 Rhodospirillaceae bacterium | reverse complement strand
GACCGCGTGGATACCCGGCTCAAGGCCGGGCATGACGACGGAAGTGAAGTGACGCGGTTATTTTGTGACGAGCCCTAAGCACCGCGATAGGGGTCTACCATTCGATTTTGATGAAAGAGTTTGTCGTTGTTGTAGCGCCGTGGGGATGTGGGGAACTCGCGCTTGCGAGTTATCCACATATCCATGGCCGGCGGCGCGGGACGCTTTCCCCGGAATTCCCGGACGCAAGGGGATAAGCCTTTAATACTTAATAAAAAATTACTGTCCAGCCGCCATTTCCCGTTCCCTTACGCCTGCTTTGCCGTTAGTGTTCCGCCGCAATGAAACCGAAAGAGCCGTCCGGATGATCATCGTCCAGATTTCCGATCTGCATCTGCGCGCCGACGGCCGAAAGCTGAAAAAAACCTTCGATTCCAAAAAGGCGCTGGCGGCGGCCGTCGATCACCTCAAGAAGTTCGAGCCGGCTCCCGACCTGGTGCTGGCAACGGGCGACCTGGTGCATAAAGGCACCCGCCAGAACTACCGCGCCTTGCGCCGGCGCCTCGACAAACTGAAATTGCCGGTCTACGTCATCCCCGGCAACCACGACGACCGGGAATTGCTGCGCGACACTTTCGCCGACTGGGGCTATTTGCCGAAAGATGGCGAATTCCTCCATTACACCGTCGAGGATTATCCCTTGAGGCTGATCGGACTCGATACCGTAAACCCAGGCAGCGACGGCGGCCTGATGTGTACCAAGCGGCTACAATGGCTCGACGCCCGCTTGGCCGAGAGCCCCGAGCGTCCGACCGTTATCTTCATGCACCACCCGCCGTTCAAGACCGGCATCGGCTTCATGGACCGGCCGGCCTTCATGGGCGCCGCCGCGACGGAAGCGGTGGTCCGCCGCCATCCCCAGGTGGAGCGGGTGATCTGCGGCCATGTCCACCGCCCGATCGACCTTGGCTGGGGCGGCGCCGTGGCGACGGTGGCGCCCAGCATCGCCTTCCAGATGACCCTCGCCCTGGCGCCGGACGCGCCGTCGGGTTTCGTCGCCGAGCCGCCGGCTCTGCCGGTCTTTTTGTGGCGGTCGGATACGGGCGTCATCGGCCATATGAGCGTGATCGGAAATTTTCCCGCCGCAATTCCCCGCCGCTCCCCTTGAATGCCGGGGAGACCTGCTCCAGGTTTAACGAGAGGACAACAAGGGCCAAGCCCCCGCGTGAGTCATGGAAACCGATCTTTCGAGCAAATACGACGTCAGGGTTCCCCGCTACACCAGCTATCCGACGGCGCCGCATTTCAATGATGGCGTGAACGCCGAGCAGTACCGCCGGTGGCTGCGGGCGTTGCCCAAGGACACCGCCCTGTCGCTTTATTTCCATATCCCGTTTTGCGACGAGATGTGCTGGTTCTGCGGTTGCTATACCAAGATCGTCAAACGCTACCAGCCGGTCGCCGATTATCTTGACGTTCTGCTTGCCGAAATCGATCTGGTCGCCGCCGTTCTTCCGGCCCGCTTCCAGGCCAGTCACCTGCACTGGGGCGGCGGCAGTCCGACCATGCTCAAGGGGAACGATTGGCAACGCACCATGGACGCGCTCCGCCACCACTTCGAGGTCAGCGGCGAGGCCGAGGTCGCCGTCGAACTGGACCCCCGCACCGCCACCGAGGACTACGTCAGGGGGCTCGGCAAGGCCGGCGTCAACCGGGCCAGCATCGGCGTCCAGGACTTCGACCGGACCGTCCAGGAAGCCATCCACCGCATCCAGCCCTTCGACGTTACCGAACGGGTGGTCGGCTGGTTGCGCCGGCATGGCATCGACGACATCAACATGGACTTGATGTACGGCCTTCCCCACCAGACCGTCGAGCGGGTGACGGCGATGGTCGACCTGGCGGTGCGGTTGAAGCCGGCCAGGGTGGCGCTTTTCGGCTACGCCCATGTGCCGTGGATGAAAAGCCACCAGAAGATGATCGACGAGACGGCCCTTCCCGATGGCCCCGAACGCTGGCGGCAGTTCACCGCCGCCGCTGAACGCCTGGTCGAGATGGGTTACGTCAAAATCGGTCTCGATCACTTCGCCCTGCCCGGCGACGAGATGGCCAAGGCGTTGACCGGCAGCCGCTTGCGCCGCAACTTCCAGGGCTATACGGTAGACGTGGCGCCGGTGCTCCTCGGTTTCGGGGCTTCGGCCATCGGCAGGCTGCCGTGGGGATACATCCAGAACGTTGCCCCCTTGAATGCTTATCGCCTGGCCGTCGGCGACGGAGACCTGCCAACGGCGCGCGGCGTCGCCTTCAGCGACGACGACCGGCTGCGCGGCGACATCATCGAGCGGCTGATGTGCGACCTGCGGGCCGACATCGGCGCCATCTGCCGCGAGCATGGCGCCAAAGCGGAAGACTTCACCGCCGAAATGGAAAAGCTGGCGCCCCTGGCCGCCGACGGCATCGTTACCGTCGAGGCCGGACGCATCGCCATACCCGAGGAGGGCCGGGCTTTTGTCCGCCTCGTCGCCGCCGTTTTCGACGCCTACTTGGACGACGGCCAGCGGCGCCACTCAAAGGCCGTGTGAACCCCGCTTGCGGGCCAGCGTCAGGCCGTCGCCGATGGGCACCAGGCTGAGGCTGACCCGCCTATCCTCATGAAGCAATCGGTTGAAAGCGCGGATGGCGCGGGTGTTGGCGTCTTGCTTGGCGCCGTCGATGACGCTGCCGCCCCACAGCACGTTGTCCACGCAGACCAGTCCGCCCGGTTCGAGCAGGCTCAGGATACGCTCGTAATAGCGTTCATAATTCGCCTTGTCGGCGTCGATGAAGGCGAAGCCGAACGTCTCCCCCTGGCCATCGGCAAGGAGGCCGTCCAGGGTCTCGATGGCGGCGGCAAGACGCAAGTCGATTTTCTCGGCGACGCCGGCCTCGGCCCAGTAGCGGCGGCCCACCTCCGACCATTCCTCGTTGACGTCGCAGGCCACCAGACGGCCTCCGGGCGGCAAGGCCAGGGCGACGCAAAGAGTGCTGTAGCCGGTAAAGACGCCGACCTCCAGGGCCTTGTCTATGCTCATCAGTTCGACAAGAAAGGCCATGAACTGCCCTTGTTCGGGAGAGATCTGCATGTTGGCCTGGGCCAGTTCCGCCGTCTCTTCGCGGAGGCGGCGCAAAACCTCCGGCTCGCGCAGGGAAACGCTCAACATGTAATCGTAAAGGCCGTCTCCGAGGCTGATCGTGCGTCTGGACATCGGCGGCGCTTTCAATAATTCCACCCCAGCCGCTTTTCGATTTCCGCCGCCACGTCATGAGCCGCGTTCAAGAGGAGCGGATGCGGCCATTCTTCGAAGGCGCCGTCGAAAGGCCTGGCGTAACCTCTTTCGTAAAGCTCCTGGTGCAGCCGGCCGTGCTTGCGCTGGGTGAAATCGGCGGGGGCGAAAATGTAGACGGGCGCCGGCGCCGCGCAGGCTTCCGAGCACATCGAAACGGAATCGCCGGTGACGACGACGGCGTCGGCCAGGGCGAGATAGCCAAAATAGGGGTTTTCGCCTCCGTCGTCCCATTTGAAAAGGTGTTTCGGCGCGTCGATGCCGGCCAACAAGGGCCCGGCGGCGGCGCCGGTGCGGCGGCTCGTCGACACCAACAA